>JBOHFG010000418.1:0-3855 GCA_050699575.1 Pseudonocardiaceae bacterium | reverse complement strand
AGTTCACCGGGCCGTGCGCACACGAAAACTGGTACGGCGGCACCGCGGGTGCGGGAGTGACTGTAGAGGCCCACGACGGCGATGTCATCGAACCGGTAGAAGCTGAAGACACGATCACCCGGTCGGTGGTACACCTCGATCTCGGCCCCGCCGGGCTGGCGCAATGCCTCGTAGTCGCTGCGAGTGGCGCCGATGCGGGTGCGCAGTTCGTCGTGGCTGATGTCGAAGCGGTCCGCCAGGACGGCAACGGTCAACTCGTCGTCAGGATCCGCCAGGAACACGCGAACCCGGCAGCCGGGTCGGACGGCGACCTGAGCGAGTTCCCGCGCATGCATGTTGCGCCAAGTCTGCCCGTAGGCCACCACGATGTCGAGTTCGGTGACCTCGGCGAACAGTTGCTTCCACGCCAGCTCGCCGAAGTAGGTCGCGCCGATCCGCAGAAGCCCAGCGGGCTCGAAGTCGCGGGTCAGGCTCTGCGCGAGTCGATGACGAGCCGGAACGGGCCGGTTGGTTTGGTCTGTCAGCCGGGTCCAGGCGATGTCCCACCGGCGATCACTCGCAGGCACACCGCACGCGCGCACCAGAGCCTGGACCAGGTTCTTCCGGGGCAGGCGCCGGCCGGCCAGCGCGTCCTGGACGGTGCTGCGGGGAAGCGGGATCTTGTTGCGCTCACCCCACTGTTGCAGGGTGCGGTAGGACGGATTGCCCGCGCGCAGTCGGACAGCGCGCAAGCATTCGGCGAACTCGGCGACGGTGGTCGCGTCGAGCGGGTCGATGTCGTCTGGTGGCGTGGTCATCGACCTCGGTGGCAGACCATCGGGTGTCCCATAGTGTCCGAAACCCTACCCGTCTCGGCGCGGTCGATGGGGTATTGGCCCAGTTCACGTGCGTGCAGAAGCTCGGACAGTCCGGGGGTGTCCGCAGCTCTTGTCGGTCCGATGTTCGCCGGGTGTGCTGGGTACCAATCGCACGTCCTGGTGGGAGGTCAGCATGTACGCGCTGCGCGACGTGAGCACCGAATCGACCACCGGCTCGGAGACGACTTCGCCGTTTCATGGCCGTCTCATCAAGGCAGTCCGCGCCGCGTCGCTCGGCGGCATCGTCGCGGACAGGACCGTGACCGCGCTGGCGAGCGTGCCCGAGACCGACCTGGCCACGCTCGCTGAGCAGGTGGCGCAGGCCGTGCCAGGCCGGTTCAGCATCACGGGAGGTTTGGATCATCGGGTCTTGTTCGCCGAGCGCCCGGCGACCGTGGGTGGCTGGGCGGTGGCCGACTTGTCCGGCCAGGCACACAGCACCCGCGCGTGGCCGGACTGGGTGTCTGGTCGGGTCAGCATCGCCGAGCCGGGTCGTTGGTTGTCGGTGGCCGAACTGTCCGACGAGGCGGCCGATCGGTTGGCGTGCCCGCGGGTTCTGCTGACCTCGCTGTATCACCCTGAGTGGTTCCCCCTTCCTCGTTTCCCGCTAGCGATCTCGGACGTCGCGCGGGCAGCGCGCCTGACGCTGATGGGCCAGGTGCACTTGATGGACATGCAACTGGGCGCGTCACTGGACGACATCATCCGGCGAGTTCACGATCACCAACCCGACATCGTGGGCGTCTCGGCGACCTTCGGCCAGCACGACCTGATGCGCGACCTGCTCGACCGCCTGGATCGGCTGCCCGCTCCGCCGCTGGTGCTCGCGGGTGGCAGCTTGACGGTGCGCAACGAGGCGATGCTGCTGGAGAGGTACCCGCGGCTGCTCATCGCGCGCGGTGCTGGTGAACCGACCATCGCCGACGTAATGGAGTACTTCCACGGCGACCGCGAACTCGCGGACATCCGCGGCATCGGGTACCGCGGTGCGCCTCGCCGCGGGGCTACTGAGCACGCCCGCCGGGCACGACGTACCGCCGTGGCGCCCAACCGCGTCCAGCGGGACTTCCTGCCGGAGCTTGACCTGCTGGACGCCATCTTCGCGTGCAACGGGGTGGCACAGTTGGAGGTCTCCCGCGGATGCACCAGCCACTGCTCATTCTGCCCTCGCGGGCACAAGGGCTCCTGGTCCGGCGGCGACATTGATCGGCTGCCCTGGATGCTTGCCGAGATCGGGAAGGTCGCCGATCGGCACCCGGAGATCTCGCGCACCCTCTATGTGGTCGATGAGGAGTTCATCGGCCGCGGCCAGGACGCCGTCGACCGGGCGCTCGATGTCGCGAGCACGATCAGCGGTGCCGGATTCGCGTGGGAGTCGTCCTGCCGGATCGACCAGGTCGTTCACCCTGACCGCGACCGCGCCTGGCACGTCGAGCGGGCGGCGATTTGGCGCGCGCTGCTCGGCCGTGGTCTGCGCAGGATGCTGTTCGGCGTCGAGTCAGGCGTGACCTCGATCCTGGAGCGGTTCGCCAAGGACACCACGGCAGAGCAAAACGCGCTGGCGATCCGCACCTTGTCGGCCCTCGGCGTGCCGAACCGGTTCACGTACATCACCTTCGACCACCTGATGACCGCCGACGAACTCGCCGAGAGTCACGCCTTCCAGGCACGCACCGATCTGTTGCTTCGTCCGCTGCCCGAGCTGTCGGTGGAGCAGATCGTGAGCGGCGTCGCCGACCCGGACTTTGTCGCCGAGCACGCGGACGGACGACCGTTCTACACCGAGATCTCCTACCTGCTGGTCTCGATGGAGTGCCTCATCGGCGCGCCGTATACCCGAGCGGTAGCCGCCCGCGGCCTGGCCGGTCAGACGGACCCCATGATGGGGCGGGTCGAGGCACGGTTCGCGGACTGGCGCATCGGCTCGTGCTCTCGCCGCGCGCAGATGTGGGTCGATCGCAACTTCGCGCTCGACTACACCCTCAAGAGCCTGGAGAAGGTCCTCGACGGCGTCCCCCGTCGCCGCGTGCGCAACGCGCGGGTCGTGCTCAAGGACGGTTCATTTCGGGTGCTCACCGGGATGCTCGACCTCATCAGAACCTACGGTCCCGACGCGCCCGATCCGGGTCTGGACACCGCAGTGCTCGCCCTGCTGGACACGGCGATCGGCGAACTGGCGCCGACCCTGTCGCTCGCGATCGAGCAGGTACTCCCGACCCTGCCAGCGACCAGTTGGCGTCTGCTCGATCGCGAATTCACCCGGTGGTGTGAGGCCGAGGGTTGGCAACTCATCAACGCGAACGACCCATGCGGCACCTGACCTCCGCCAGCCCTGACACCGCCCGGTCGCCGTGCGGACAGCCGGGGCCGGTGTGTTGCCTCGCCCATCCGGAATCACCACAATCGATCGTCGTGCCCTTCCTGGGTCACGGTCACTACCAGCGGGAGCCGCGAACGTGCCTGGCCGATTCATCGCGTTGGAGGGAACGGACGGGGTCGGCAAGACGTCATTGGCGTGCCACGTCGCCGACCTCAACTACGACACCGCGATCACCAGGTTGACGCAGCCGGACGTGGGCGTCGGCGAGCTGGCGTTCGTGGCACGCCGGCAGGTCTCCGCGACCTCGACCTACGCGGCCACGTTGATGCAGCACCTGTCCACCATGCTCTGGCACAGCGGCGACGCCCCCGATCTTTCCGATGCGTTCTGGGTATCGCTGCAGGCGGCGTGGTTCACCGCACACACCGAGACGGTCCTGGCACCATTGCTCGCCGCCGGGTTCGATGTCGTCGTCGATGGCTGGCTCCACAAGTTCTTCGCCAAGCTGCTCATCCAAGGTTTCACCGAGGCTGACCTCGCTGTGATCTTCAACCGGGTGCGGATGCCCGACGCGGTCGTTCTGCTGCACGCCGACGCGGGCGCGGTGTTCGACCGCCGCCGGGACTTCCGGCCTGCCGAGCTGGGGATGCACGCCAGCTACGGCGAACTTGACGACCT
>JBOHFG010000417.1:0-2847 GCA_050699575.1 Pseudonocardiaceae bacterium | reverse complement strand
CCCGTTCGAGCCCCAGAACCTCCGCCCACACTTGCGCCACCGTCACCTCCTCGAGACCCTGCGGGGCGACGAACTCGGTGCGCACCTCCTCACGATCAGGTAGCGCAGCCCGGTCGAGTTTCCCGTTCGGTGTCAAGGGCAACGCATCAAGTGTCACGAACACGGTGGGCAGCATGTACACGGGCAACCGTGTCAGTGTGTGCACGCGGAGTGCGGTGATCAGCGCGCTGGTGTCCCGTGCCGCGGTGGGGTCGTTCGTGAACGACGACAGCGGGATCCCCGCTGGGTTGGTGATGATAGCCGGCGCGTACAGGTCGACGGGGACGACGGACCGAGTGTGGGTTGGGTGGGTGAACACGGCGTCGAGGGCGTCGGGGGTGGTGGTCGACCAGGTGAGGCCCACCCAGTAGCCGCAGCGCTCACCCAGCGCGTGCAATGCCTCGGGGTCGATGGCGTCGGGCACGTCGGCGGGATGGTCGAGCAGGTCCGCGAGCGGGTGGCCAGCCTGCAACGCCCGAGCTGCGGCGGCCTCGTGTGTGATGCGTTTGTTGGGGATACCGGTGACACGCACCAGGTCCGGGCGCCCGGTGGTTAGGTAGTCGCCCAGTTCGTGGAGCCCGTCGATCTGTTGGCCCCAGTCCAGCCGGGGGGCTTCGCCCAGCGGTAGCGGGGTGATGGGGTGTTTGTGCAGCACGACGTCGTAGCGGTAACGGGTCAGCTCGTTGTGGTGATGGCCACGTTTGATCTGGATGTCTATCCCGGCGATGTCGGTGTTCCTGGCCTCTAGTGCGGTGAAGAATTCGGGGTCGACCAGGAGCTCTTTTTCTACTCGGATGGCTTGCTCGACCCTCCGGCGTAGCGTCGGGGTGTCGGTCAGGCCCTCGACTCGGCGCAATTGCACGGCGGTGGCCAGGGCGCGCAGTAACCGCGGGTTGCGTACGTCGCCGAGGAACACCGTCCCGCCCGGGGTGAGTAGCTGCAGCATGCGGGTGAGGACGTCGAGTAGGTAATCGGCGCTAGGGAAATATTGGACGATGGAGTTGAGGATCACCGTGTCGAACAGCTCGACCGGTAGCCCCTCGGTGTCGTGCGCTGGCTGGTCGCGCAGCACCACCCGGGCCGCTAGCTCAGGATCCTGACTGATCCGACTAGTCAGGGTGTTAATCACCGAGGCGGAGAAGTCGGTGGCCCAGTAGGCTTCGCAGCGGGGCGCGAGGTGGGACAGCAGCAGTCCGGTGCCGACGCCGACCTCCAGTACCCGCCGGGGTTGCAGCGCCAGGATCCGCGCGAGGGTCTGCTCACGCCAGTCACGCATCTGCGCCAGGGGGATCGGTTGGCCGTCGTAGCTGCTGGTCCACCCGGTGAAATCCTCCCCCAACACCGCTGAGCCCGACACCGCATACAGTGAGTCATAGATCTGCGCCCACTCACCGACCTGGTCCTGTTCGGTCTGTTCGTCGCGTACCGAACTGGTGGTGTCCGCCACCACATAGGCGACTAGTCGCTTGTCCTGAGGCTGGTCCTCCCGCGCGATGACTGCTGCTTGCGCGACATCGGGGTGCGCGGTGAGCACTGTCTCGATCTCACCGGGCTCGATCCGGAACCCCCGGACCTTGACCTGGTCATCAACCCGGCCCACGAACTCCAGGTTCCCGTCCGGGCGCCAGCGGGCCAGATCCCCGCTCCGGTACATCCGAGTCCCCACCGGACCGAACGGGTCGGCGATGAATCGCTGCGCGGTCAGGCCAGGCCGGTGTAGATAGCCCCGCGCCAGGCCCGCCCCAGCGATATACAACTCACCCGCCACCCCAGCAGGCACCGGTTCCAAACCAGCATCCAGCACATACACCCGGGTATTGGCCATCGGCCGACCGATCGGCACGGCGTGCGCGGCGTCATACGGTGCGCGCATCGGATGACGCGCGGCGAACGTGGTGGTTTCCGTGGGTCCGTAACCGTTGACCACCCGGGTTTCCGGGCACGCGTCCAGCACCCGGGCGGCGGCGGCGGCCGACACCACATCCCCCCCGGCCCACACCTGCCGCACACCGGCGAAACAACCTGGGCACTGCTCGGCCATCAGACTGAACAGACCCGCCGTCAGCCATAACCCCGTCACATTATTTTGGGTAATCACCCGTTCTAGCGTGTGGATGCCCAATTCGCCGGGTGGGGCTACCACGATCTGTCCACCTGTCAGCAACGGAACCCACAATTCATACGTCGAGGCGTCGAATGTGGCCGGGGAGTGCATCAACACCCGCTGGTGATCCCCACCCCGCCAACACCGATCCCCCGCCAACTCCACCACATTACGATGAGTGACCGCGATGCCCTTGGGCTGTCCTGTCGAGCCCGAGGTGTACATGACATACGCAAGCTGCTCAGGATCGCACGTGATCCCCGGATCACCCGGATCCTGTTCCGCAAGTTCCGCCAGACACGGGTCACCATCGATAATGACCACCTGCGCGCTGCCTGGAAACTGGCGAGCTCGCCCCGTCTGATCAGTCACCAGCACCGACGCGGCAGTCTCGGCCATGACCCACTCCATCCGCGCCAACGGATAGCGAGTGTCCAACGGCACATAGACTCCCCCGGCCTTCACCACCGCCAGAATCGACACGACCAGATCCACCGAACGCTCCACCAACACCGCCACCGCACACTCCCGGCCCACACCCAGCCCGATGAGCGTGTGGGCGAGTTGGTTGGCTCGGGTGTTGAGTTGGGTATAAGTCAAGGTGGTGTCACCACAGATCACGGCAACCGTGTCAGGTGTGGCGTGCACTTGGGCGTGGAACAATGCGGGCAGGCTGATAGCAGGAATCGCCTGGGCAGTGTCGT
>JBOHFG010000416.1:0-4654 GCA_050699575.1 Pseudonocardiaceae bacterium | reverse complement strand
CACTGTCCACGTGATCACGATTTCGCGGCTGGTTATGGCAAGTAAACCCAGCAGCGCCAGCAGCAGGGCGTCCCGGATACGACGCCTCGTCTGCGCCGCGACTGCCTCTCGAAGCACCGCTGTGGAGTCGACGCCTGGTGACGGCGGAATCGCCCGCACTGGTTCGACGAGAAACTCTGTGATCGCCTTATCGCAGAACTCCTCGTCGAGGTGCGCGGCGGCGCACAGATAACGGGTTGTTCCGTCAAGGCTCGGGGCGGCGTCAACTGGCTCTTGGTTGCCGTGATGTCGACCATTTTCTGACGCTGGCTGCCCTGGAGCGAGCATTGCTCCCAGCGCGTACCCGCACTGCTCACAAGAGCGGTCGCCGAGCCGAGCATGGTGCGAACACTTGTCGCATATGGTGCCATTGCCCGCGTTTTTTGCTACGGTCATGAAGCCCCCTTCAGTGACTGATCTCGGCCCCGCCCTCGCGGTGCCATTGATAACTGATTAGTCGGGATTCCACCGGAAGTCACCTGCTCGGGCTACTCGATCGGCAAGGGGCAGAAGCTGTCCCTGCTTGAGAAGTCGCCCAGATGCTATCCCAGCTCGCGTGGCATACTAACCTTCAACGCGGCGCACCCTAGCAGCGGGCAACTGGCCCACCGGAGCTAGCCGGGCAGGAAGCTCAACCGGACAGTGCGGAGCGGGTTGTCGACATTGGTGTCCACCAGGCAGATCGACTGCCAGGTGCCCAGCGCGAGCTGCCCGCCGAGCACCGGGACGCTGGCGTAGGGCGGCAGTAGGGCGGGCAGCAGGTGGTGCCTGCCGTGCCCGGGGGAGCCGTGCTGGTGGCGCCACCGCCCGTCGGCGGGTAGCAGGTCACGCAGCGCGGCGAGCAGGTCAGCGTCACTGCCCGCCCCGATCTCGATCACCGCGAGCCCCGCGGTGGCATGCGGCACCCACACGTGCAGCAGGCCATCGCCGGCACCCATCTCGTTGAGGAACGCCCGGCAGTCCGCGGTGAGGTCCCGCACCTGCTCGCGCGAGCCGGTCTCGATGCGCAACTCTCTGGTGTGCACCCAAAGACGATAACCGCTGACCGAGGCCCACTGGTGTGAGGCGCGGTGACCGCCGTGAACTCGACACCACCGACGTCCCAAGATAGGCGAAACGTCCGTGGTGTCGAGTTCACGGGCCCACCGGGGTGGGACGAGGAGGCGCTAGGTCGCGGAGGGCGCGGTCATTGGCCTGCCAATGAGGCACCGTGCAGACATGGGGGTCGATAAGACAAGCCGGGTAGGTATAGGGCCCACATTCACACGAGAGGTGGCCGTGGCGCGGGTTCGGGCGCGCTGGAGCGTGACGATCACGATCCGGGATGTGCGGGCGGTGCGCGAGCTCGCGTTGGCGACGTGTCCGGTCACCGCGGTGGACGCCCGCACCGAGATCGAGCGGAGCTTTGCCGTGGCCTGGCGCCGGGCCGCGGCCCCCTACGCGCTGATAAGAGGGCAAATCCGGACTGACTTGGCAGGATGCCTTCCGGTCCTCAGCCGGGACCTGTGCACGTCTAGCCGACGCGGACCCTCGGTTTCTTGTGGTCTGACGGTGGAACGGTAAGGCCTTGTGGCCTGAACCGCTGTGCGATCATGGTTGTGGCCTCGCCTCGTCCCTTCCGCGAGAGTCTAAGGCCTACACCGGCCTCGACCACCGGATCTTCCGTTTCCAGGCCGCGCAGTGATCTTCATCGAAACCGCGGCGGGTCCGGGCCTGATGGTCCGGCAGGGCCCATCGAGCGTCCTGCCTCGGATCGTGTGCACATGTCCGCGTTGCTCGGCCGTGGGTGCGGCGTACCACCCCAGCGCCGCGCTGCGGTGAGCTCGTCCGCAGGCTTGGCGAGCTGATCCGTGAGCACCACTGTGACCTGGCCGACCTGATCACCACTGAAGTGGGCAAAATTCGCTCCGAGGCACTGGGCGAAGTCCAGGAGATGATCGATATCTGCGAGTTTGCCGTCTCCCTGGCCTCGGCCCGTCTGCTCGCGCGGGCAGACGAGGACGTCGGTGGGCCGGTCGATGTGCACCGTCTGCTGCTGGCCGCCCGGGCGACCGGCAGCAGGTCGTTGATGACCCGCGGGTGGCCTTGGTCAGTGCGACCGGGTCCACCCGGATGGGCCGGGAGGTCGCGTGTCGTGTCGCCGTGAGGTTCGGCCGCACCCTGCTGGAGCTGTGGGGGCAACAACGCCACCGTGATCGCGTCCTCGGCCGACTTGGACCTCGCCACGAATGGCACCGTGTTCTCCGCCGTGGGTACTGCCGGACAGCGGTGTACCACGCTACGCAGGCTCATCGTGCACAACGATGTCGCCGATGCCCTGGTTGAGCGGTTGGTCTCGGCGTACCGTGCATTGCCCATCGGTGACCCGTTCGACGACCAGATCTTGGTCGGGCCGTTGATCTCTGCTGCCGCGTACGACGCCCTGCAGGACGCGCTCGCTCGCGCTCAGCGCGACGGCGGCAAGCTCCTTGTCGGCGGCACACGCCGGGCGCACCGGACGCGAGATATGTCGATCCGGCGATCGTTCAGATGACCGACCAGACCGACGTTGTCCGCGAGGAGACTGTTGCCCCCCTCCTCTACGTACTCACCTACGACAGCCTCAACGAGGCGATCGAGTTGAACAACGCCGTCCCTCAGGGACTGTCATTGAGCATCTTCACCCGGGACCAGCAGGAGGCCGAACGTTTCCTCGCGGCTGACGGGTCCGACTGCGGAATCGTCAACGTCAACATCGGCACCTCCGGTGCAGAGATCGGTGGTGCCTTCGGCGGGGAGAAAGAAACTGGGGGAGGACGCGAGTCTGGATCCGACTCCTGGCGTGCTTACATGCGCCGCGCCACCAATATGGTCAACTATTCCAGCAGCCTCGCGCTTGCGCAGAACGTCAGTTTTCTCGTGAACCGTCCCGGGTTTGGTTGACGCTAAGGCGGTCAGCAGATGATGAAACGTCCGTGGTGTCGAGTTCACGGCCCCCACCGAGGGTGGGACGGGGAGGCGCTGGCCGCAGAGGATGCGGTCATCGATCTGCCAATGGAGCACCATGTAGGCATGGGGGTCGATAAGCCAAGCCGGGTAGGTATAGAGCCCACTGGTCTTTGGTGATATCGGGGGTGATACGACAGATCCGGGTGGCGACACTGTTGACGTCGGTTTCCCACAGCAACGCGGTCTTGTCGTTACTGGCGGTGGCCAGGGTGCGCCCATCGGGGCTGAAAGCCACCGCGAAAACGGTGCCGGTGTGGCCGGTGAGGGTGCCCAGCAGGCTGGGATTGCGGGGGTCACTGACATCCCACTGCCGCGCGACGTTGTAGTAGCCGGCGGTGGCCAGGGTGCGCCCGTCGGGACTGAAAGCCACTGAGTAGACCTCGCCGGTGTTGCCGCGGAGGCTGCCCAGCAAGGTGGGAAGCCGGTGCGGATCACTGATCTCCCACAACCACACGGTGCTTTCGCTGGCGATGGCCAGAATGCGCCCGCGGGGACTGAAAGCCACTGAGCGGACGGTGCCGGTGTGTCCCTTGATGGTGCTGAGTGCGCTGGGCTGTTGGGGGTCGTGGACGTCCCACAGCTGCGCAGTGCCGTCGGCGCTAGCGGTGGCCAGGGTGCGGCTGTCGGGGCTGAAAGCCACCGACCAAACGGTGTTGCCGTGCGTGGTGCAGGGGGTGGCTAGCGGGCTGTTGTCGTGCGGGGGGCAGAGGGTGACTAGCAGGTGGGAGTCGTGGACATCCCACAGCCGCGCGGTGTTGTCGTCGCTGCCGGTGGCCAACGTGCGCCCATCAGGGCTGAAGGCCACCACTTTGACTTCGCCGGTGTGGCCGGTGAGTGTACCGAGCGGGTAGGGATTGCGGGGGTCGTGGACGTCCCACAGCCGCGCGGTGTTGTCGTTGCTGGCGGTGGCCAGAATCTGCCTATCAGGACTGTAGGCCACTCCTTTGACATGCGCGGTATGGCCGGTGAGCGTACCGAGCGGGTAGGGATTGTAGGGGTCACGGACGTCCCACAGCCGCGCGGTGGCGTCGTCACTGGCGGTGGCCAGGGTGCTCCCGTCGTGGCTGTAGGCCACCGAGAACACGGTGTCGGTGTGGCCGGCCACGATGGGGCCGGGAAGGTCCCACAGCCGCACGGTCCGGTCGAAGCTGCCGGTGGCCAGAGTGCGCCCGTCGTGGCTGAAAGCCACTGAGTAGACGGAGTTGGTGTGGCCGTTGAGGATGCGCAGCGGGCTGGGATGCTGCGGGTCACGGACATTCCACAACCGCGTGGTGATGTCGTTGCTGGCGGTGGCCAGGGTGCTCCCGTCGGGACTGAAGGCCACCGAGCGGACGGAGCTGGTGTAGCCGGGGAGGGTACCCAGCAGGCTGGGAAGTCGGTGCAGGTCATGGGCATCCCACAACCGCACGGTGCTGTCGGCACCGGCGGTGGTCAAGGTGTGTCCGTCGGGACTGAAGGCCACCGAGTAGACGGCTGTGGTGTGGCCGGGGAGGATGGTCGGCGGGCCGGGATGGCTAGGGTCGCTGACATCCCACAATCGCGCGGTCTTGTCGGCGCTGGCGGTGGCTAGAGTGTGTCCGTCCGGGCTGAAGGCCACCGCTTTGACGTCGCCGGTGTGGCCGGTGAG
>JBOHFG010000415.1:0-34119 GCA_050699575.1 Pseudonocardiaceae bacterium | reverse complement strand
AGACAATCGCCAACTTCAAGACCTGGAGAATCATGCACACCGACTACCGTCGCCCCCTTGCAACATTCGCGACAACCATCTCAGCCGTAATCGGCCTGCACTTCTACGCGACCGGCTGAATAACCCTTCATGTGCAGGTGGACGTGGTCCTGCGGGCAGTGTTACGCCTTCCCTGATCATTGGACGACCCCGGTGTGGGGTGTCCCGTGACTTCCGCATCATCAGCGTCTCTCGCAGTCCACCGCGTTGTCCTGATCACCGCAACCAAGAGGCAGTGGGACCTTCCAAGGATGGTGACGGTCGTTCCAGACCAGCTGGAGCACTCGCAGGAACCCACGGGATATCCTACACACGGTGGAGGCCACACGCTGACGGTAAACTGGTAGCGTACCGTCAGCGTGTGGCGTCGAAAATGATCAAAATTGACGAGCGAACGCACGCACGGCTAGCCGAGTTGGCTGCTGAGCACGGCACCACCATCGGTGGATACGTCGGCGAGCTCGTGGGCGCGCAGCGCACCCACACGGAATGGGCGACCATCGGCCAGTAGACCCAGGACTACCTGCGGGAACACCTCGGCTTTGACCCGACACCGCAGGAGCGGGCCGAGTTGCAGGCGGAGTTCCGCCGGATGACCCCCGTTGACAGTGCACGATGGCATCGCGAACGCGCGGAGTCCGACGCGGTATTCGGGCCGGATGACCCATGCGAGGATCCCTGGCTGCGTGGGCGCCCCGCCGCGGCTGGCCGATGAGCCGTCCAGTGCGCGTCTTGCTGGATACCTCGGTGATCATCGATCTGGCCAGTGTGGAGCTGGGCGTCCACGAGTCCGCGGAACCGGCGGTGAGCGCCGTCAGCGTCGCGGAGCTGGCCTTTGGTTTGGACATCGATGATCCGATCGAACGCCGTGCCCGCGCCGAGCGATACCGCGCAGTACGCGAGCAGTTCGCCGTGCTGGCCTTCGACAGCCAGGCTGCCGAGATCTACGGCACCATGGCCGTAGTGATCCGCCGCGCTGGTCGCAACCCCCGTTTCCGGCGGATGGACCTCCAGATCGCTGCGACAGCGGTGTCCCACTCGATACTTCTCATTACGCGGGATCTCGACGGTTTCGTCGGCCTGGAGCGCCTACTCGACGTCGTCGTGGTCTGACGTTGCCAGCGGATGAGTCGACGGACTGGGTCTACGTCGCGCCGACTCCACCGGGCACTGGTGCACTGACACGGCGTAGGCGCCTGCATCGGTGAACGGATGCCGATCCCAAGTGGTGTACCGGTCTGCGAGGGCAAGGCCGGCGCTGCTGCACCACCCGTCGTAGTCTGCCAGGGACGGCCAGCCCGCTTGCAGCTGGAACCCGGCGATGAGCCGACCGTCCGGCGCCAGGTGGCGGGCACATGCGGCGACCACTGCGTGGCGCCGGTCGCGTGCCACGTACGGGATGACGTTGCCGGCGAGCACGATGGCCTCGAACCGGGTCGGCAGGTCGAGCTCGCTGAGGTCGGCGTGTACCCAGGTCAGCTCGTGCGCCTTGGCTCGCGCCACGCCGATCATGTCCGGATCAAGATCGACACCGACGACGTCGAGCCCGCGGCGAGCCAGTTCGATGGCCACCCGGCCGGTACCGCACCCCGCGTCGAGCACGGAGTGCGGACCGTAGGAAAACACGAAGTCCGCTTCGCCATGTGGGTTCGCACCGCTGGCCGCGATACGCTGCCAGCGCTCGTCGTAGTCCCTCGGATTGAGTTGCTGACGCCAGTGGCCCCAGCTCTTGGACGGTGTCCCAGCCACGCATCGACCCCTGTTCGCACCGCATCTGCCTGGACCTGGCAGCTCGAGGCTACAGCATGTTTGCCTCGTCGAGCGGTAGGTTCCGATGCTCCCGTCGCTGCCGCACTTCCACGTGCATCTCGACCGGAGTGCGCTCCAGCACCGCATCCACGAGTGTCGCCAGGAATCGTGCCGCACCTAAGTCATGCGGCACAGCGTCGTGACATAAGTGGACGCCCGCCGTGGCATTGATGTCGCTCCACTCCGCGACGAGCAGGCAGGTTCCGTCATAGACGTCGGCTTCCGCTTTGAGCTTCCGCAGCATGTCTATCGCACGTTCGACCGTGCCGCGCTCCTCCAGCGCGGTTGAGCGCAGGACGAACAGAAATCCCATCGCTGCTAGCGGGTATCGACCCCGGAGGTTCTTGGCGTCTCCGTAGGCTTCTTCAAATCGGTTGGCGAGATTTTTGCGAAATGATGCCACCATCGTTTTGGTCGACACGAGCAGCTCAGCTCCGCGCGACCACTGCGCAATTACCACGTCGACCTGCTTGACGTAGGCTCGCCCAAGAATACGGGCGTCCGATGGGGCGGCTGCCCGGTTGCGCGCGAGGCTGGCTTTCGCGGCGCTCCGGATCGTTGCCGGCAATGACTTGACGAAGAGGTCGACCTCCCGCGGCAAGATTCTCGGTGCGGTGAGCCGGGGCCAGACTTCGTCTGCGCCAAAGCCCGCGCGCCGCAGCTCGTGCGACACCCACGCATCGGCCGCTTTCGCCAGCCGGCCGGACTGCGAGCCGGCGCCTTCCCGGACGGGAACACTCAGCATGGCTTCCAACAGCTCGTAATCCGGGAGGTACTGCATGCCACCAGGTGAGACGAGCACCCACGGATTCGTCTTGGGACGTTGCGTAACGAGCGGTTCGAGCAATGCGAACAGGTCTGGGGGTTCGTCCTGTTCCGGCATCAGGAGCTCACTCTGGTATCAGGTGCGGGGATGACCACGGCCAGCGCCTCCTCGTGCCGCGCGGCGCGCGGCCAGCTCAGCGTGCGCGTCCCGCAGTGTGTGCACCTCCGAGCGCGCGATACCGAGTTGACCGATGAGCAGGACGTCATCGACCAACGTGACGGCCTCAGCCAGCCCCCCCGGTCTGCCCAGCAGAGCCGCGACCTGCGAGCGTATCGCGGCCAACGCGGTCTGGGCTGCTTGCAGCACACCCGGTTCGGGAACCGGCAGTTGGTCCGCCTCCTTCGGCTCCAGCTTGAGCATGCCGCCACCGTAGGCGCGGCCCACCGTCTCAGCGCCCAGCAACGTCATCGAGGTCAGCGCGCCCAGCGGTAGCAGATTGATCCCCAGCTTGCGCAGCTCAGGCCGCAGGTACACGCCGTGCACGGAGTTGAGGTGGTGGACTCGCGCGTGGTTGGTGCACAGTCGTGGACTGTCCGCGTTCATGTAGGTCAGCAATATGTCGCAGGGTGGCACGAGGGGCACCCGCCACCACGGCGAGCGAACCCGGCACTTGTAGGCGGTGTGCACCCCGAGTTGCTCGCCGGCCCGGATGTAGCGCCTGGCAGCTGGCGATGGCTGGCCAGCCGGCCGGAACAGCAAGGTCGACGATCCCATTCTGGCCAGCTGCTGGTGGGCGGCGGCGGTGTAAGTTAGACCGCGCAGATGGCGGGACCCGGGTGGAGACACTGGCAGCAGCTCATCGCGGTGCAGGCCCAGCTCACCGGCGCGGTCTGCGGGCACGGCGAAGTACCTGTTGTTACCGGTCACCATGCCGAGGGTGGTCTCACCCCAGGATTGCAGCGTGGTGAACAGCCCGCTTCGTTCCAGGGTCAGGCGGGCTTCCAGTGCCGCGGTGGACAGCAGCGAAGGCGTCCACTTACCTTCGGCCTGGTCCGGCTTCCACGTCCGGATCAGCGCCGCCGCTCCCGCCAGGTCTGCCGCGGCACGAAGCTGCTGGAGCTCGCAATGGTCGGCTGGCCCCTGGCCATAACCGTCGGCGAGCAGCAGCACGACTTCTTCCTGCACACCGGGAAATACCCTTTCGGTGAACAGCACCAGGCGGACCCGGGCGAACCGCTGCATGAGGAACCTGCGCACCTCAGCGGCGTAGTTCACGGATAGCAGCTCCGCGGGAAGCACCAGCCCGAGCCGGCCACCCGGTTTCAGGAACAGCGCGCCGTGCACCGTGAACGCCGCCCACGAGGACGCCAGCCGGGTCAGTGGCACGCCGGCCCGAAGTGCCGCCTCGCGGCTGCGGGCCCGGGCCTCCCCAGTGAAGTCCTGATACCGAACATAGGGCGGGTTGCCGATGACCGCGTCGTAGCGGCCGACTGGCGGGACGAGGAAGAAGTCCCTAGCGATCACACGTGCCTGGTGGCCAGCCGCCTGGACGAGCGCCTCTGCCTGCCGGGCACTGTCACGGTGTAACTCGATACCGTCCAGGCTGCCCCGTTTCTCGCCGGCCAGCGCAGCGAGCCGCTCGCCGGCTGCGAGCAGGAACGCGGCCTGCCCACAGGAAGGCTCCAGCACCCGATCCGACGCCGAGCGGATCGCCCAGCCCGCCACGTACCGGCACAGCTCAGGCGGAGTGAAGAAGGCCCCACGCGCCTTGCGTGCCTCCGCGGTGTCGGAGGTGAGGTGGACGGTCACCCGGCGCAGTCTGCCCTACCGCCACGACAGTCTCGGAGACGCTCGCCGCCCGCCGACGGCCGCGTGCAGTCTGGATGCGGAACGCGGTAATCGGGGGTCGATAGGCGCGTTCTGCATCCAGACTGCGATCGGTTAACGGCGTGGGGGAGTGGTTTCCCAGGCGCGGGCGTAGCGGCGGGCGCCTGGGTGGGTGTCGCGGCTGCGGTAGACGATGTAGGGGCGGGTCAGGTAGCCCAGGGGTGCGCTGAAGACGTGCACTAGGCGGGTGTAGGGCCAACCGGTTAGCAGGATCAGCACGATCAGGGCGTGGATCTGGAAGCTGAGCGGGATGCCGACCATCAGCTCGGGTTGTGGTGTGAGGGTGAACAGGCTGCGGAACCAGGGTGACACCGTCTCCCGGTAGTCGTAGCCGCCGCCGATCAGGTTGCTGCCGACCGTGTTGAGCATTCCGGTCACGATCGCGGCGCTCAGCAGCAGGTACATGATCTGGTCGAGGGTGGTGGTGGCCTTGCGCACCGCGGACACGGTGGCTCGCCGGTAGAGCAGGATTCCCAGCCCGGCGACGGTGGCCAGGCCGGACAGCGTGCCGAAAGACACTGACATCAGGTGGTAGGTGTGTTCCGACACGCCGACAGCTGCGGTCCAGCTCGCCGGGATGGCGATGCCGAGTACGTGCCCGCCGAGCACTGCCAGCAGCCCGAAGTGGAACAACGGGCTGCCCAGTCGCAGCAGCCGGCTCTCGTAGGACTGGGATGACCGGGTGGTCCAGCCGAATTGGTCGTGCCGGTAGCGCCAGATGTGGCCGACCACGAACGAGGTGAACGCCACATATGGCACCGTCAGCCACAACAGGGTCGTCACCGGCGCCCTTCCCTCTGCTCTTGCATCATCGGGTCCACCCCGTAAGGCTCCAGGCCCACCTCTTCCTCCGGCGGTCCCTGCGCGGCCAGTTCGGCGACGCGGCGGCGGTCGGCGACGCTGAGCTCCGGCAGGGTGGCGCATACCGCGTCGAGCACCGTCCGGTAGGGCGACCCGCCGTCCTGCAAGGAGAGCCTCAGCAGCTCCACCACCGGCCGGTACTCCATCAACAACCGCCGGCCGACCACCGGGTCGACGGTTGCGGCGAACTCCAGCACCACCGCCAGGTGGTCCGGCAGTTCGTGCTCACCCAAGGTGGCACCCGCTTCGCGGTAGGCGTGCTTGAACCGCAGCAGCGCCATGCCGCGTTTGCGCGTGTCGCCGAAGGCGTAGTAGCTCAGATGCAGGCAGTGGCGACGGCGCAGGTCGAAGGTCTCCACGTAGTACGCGGCCAGGTCGATCGGTGGCGTCCGGCGGACGTGGCCGATGAACGACACCAGTGCGGGCCCGGCCGGCGGGGGCAGCGATCCGGCCCCGGCGTTCAACTCCTCGAGCATGTCCAGGGTCTGCTGGGTCGGGTAGTCCAGCAGCAGCGCCGCGATCCGCCACACCATGCGATGCTCAGCCTGGTCATCGTCAGTGGCGGACGTCTCGACTTTGCGGCGGCCCAGCCAGGCCGGGCTCATCGGGTGGGCTCCGCCGCGGGCGTGGGTTCTGTCGATGTCGTCGCGCCATTGCTGTGCGCTCCATGAGCTTGCGCAGCGGCGAACAGGCCGTTCGTATTCTTGCCGTCCCAGTTGAGCAAATTGATCCGGCGTCCCTTCTCCGCTGGCGCCGCGGCACCGTTGGCGTCGGCGGGTTGCTGTGTCAGGTGGAACTTGTCGTCCATGACGTCGAAGGCGGTCATGCCCGGTCCGCCGTCGGAGTCCAGGCTGCACCCGGTGGCCAGGGCGTCCAGCCGGTGAGCATCCGAGCCGGCCGCGCTGGGGATGACGTAACGGTGCTCGTATTTAGCGATGGCCAACAACCGGTACATCGCCTCGATCTCGGTCGGTGTCAGACGCACTGACCTGGCGATCTCCGGGTTGACCGGCTCCCCGAGGTTGACCCGGCGCATGTGTGCGCGCATCGCCGCCAACCGCTGCAACGCCGCGCGCACCGGCCCGACATCACCCGCGGTGAACAGCTCGGCCAGGTACTCCACCGGGATGCGCAGCGCGTCGATCGCGCCGAACAAGTTGTCGGCGTTCTCGCCGTCATGCCCGGTGCTGGCCAGTACGTCCACCACCGGGGACAGCGGCGGCACATACCAGACCATCGGCATGGTGCGGTACTCCGGGTGCAGCGGCAGCGCCACCTGGTAGTCCACGATCAGCTTGTACACCGGGGACGCCTGTGCGGCCTCGATCCACTCCTGGGAGATCCCAGCCCGCTCGGCCTCGGCCACCACCCGCGGGTCGTGCGGGTTAAGGAACACCCCCAGCTGGGCTGGATAGAGATCCTTCTCCTCGGGCACCGACGCCGCGGCCAGCACCGCGTCCGCGTCGTAGAACACCACGCCGATGTAGCGCAGCCGCCCCACACAGGTCTCCGCGCACACTGTGGGGATGCCCACCTCCACCCGCGGGTAGCAGAACGTGCACTTCTCAGCCTTGCCGGTCTTGTGGTTGAAGTAGATTTTCTTGTAGGGGCATCCGGTGACGCACTGCCGCCACCCGCGGCACTTGTCCTGGTCGACCAGCACGATGCCGTCCTCGCTGCGCTTGTAGATCGCACCGGACGGGCAGGATGCCGCACACGACGGGTTGAGGCAGTGCTCGCAGATCCGCGGCAGGTAGAACATGAACGTCTGCTCGAACTCCAGCTTTACCTGTTCGGAGAGTTTGGCCAGCACTGGGTCCCGGCCGACCTGCTCGGGACCGCCGCCTAGGTCGTCGTCCCAGTTGGGCCCCCAGGTGATTTTGGCGTCCTCGCCGGTGATCAGCGATGTCGGCCGGGCAACCGGGGTAGTGTCCATTTTCGGTGCGGACAGCACGTTGTCGTAGTCGTAGGTCCACGGCTCGTAGTAGTCGGACACTTTCGGCAGGTCGGGGTTGGCGAAGATGTTGAGCAGCCGCTTGAGCCGTGACCCCGTGCGCAAGGTGAGCCGGCCGCGCTTGGTCAGCGTCCAGCCGCCTTTCCAGCGCTCCTGGTCCTGGTACTGCCGCGGGTACCCCTGTCCGGGCCTGGTCTCCACGTTGTTGAACCACACGTACTCGACGCCGCTACGGTTGGTCCACGCCTGCTTGCAGGTGACGCTGCAGGTGTGGCAGCCGATGCACTTGTCCAGGTTCATCACCATGGCGAGCTGTGACATCAGTCTCATCAGTAGGTCACCTCCTGATTACGGCGACGGATGGTGGTGACCTCGTCACGCTGGTTGCCGGTGGGGCCGTGATAGTTCAGGGCGAAGGACTGCTGGGCGTAGCCGCCGATCAGATGCGTCGGCTTGATCATCAACCGGGTGAGCGCGTTGTGGATGCCACCGCGCTTGCCGGTCTTTTCGGTGCGTGGCACGCCCACGGTGCGCTCCTGGGCGTGGTACATGAACACGGTGCCCTCGGGCATCCGATGGCTGACGATCACCCGCGCGACCACGATGCCGTTGCGGTTGACCGCCTCGATCCACTCGTTGTCCTTGACGCCGATCTTGGCGGCGTCCACGTCGGACATCCAGATGGCCTGGCCGCCGCGGGACAGCGTGAGCATATGCAGGTTGTCCTGGTAGGTGGAGTGGATCGACCACTTCGAGTGCGGGGTGAGATACCGGACGGTGACCGACCGGTGTCCGTTGAGCCCTTGAGTCGCACCGACGCTGGGTTCACCGAACAGCGCTGTCATGTCCAGCGGTGGCCGGAAGATCGGCATCTGCTCGCCGAGCTCGGACATCCAGTCGTGGTCGAGGTAGAAGTGCTGGCGACCGGTCAGCGTGTGCCACGGTTTGAGCCGTTCGGTGTTGATGGTGAACGGGGAGTAGCGCCGCCCGCCGGTCTCGCTGCCCGACCACTCCGGCGAGGTGATCACCGGCACCGGCCGGGCCTGGGTGTCGGCGAAGGTGATCCGCTTGCCCTCGCTCTCCGCGGCGAGGTCGGCGAGCGTGGTGCCGGTGCGCCGTTCCAGGGCGCGGAAACCCTCGGTGGCCAGCCGTCCGTTCGTGGTGCCCGACAGCGCCAGAACGGCCTCGCAGGCGTGCGTGTCCTTGGCCAGGGACGGCCGCCCGATAGCCGTCCCGGAGAGGATGGCGCCGTTGACCGCCCGGAGGTAGTCGACCTCGGCGTCGGGATGGACGGTGACGCCCTTGGTGGTCAGGCCGACCCGTTCCACCATTGGGCCCAGCGCGGCCATTTTGTCCCCGATCGCCGAGTAGTCGCGTTCCACCACAACGATCCGCGGCATCGTCTTGCCGGGGATCGGCTCGCATTCACCGGCCTTCCAGTCCAGTACCCGGCCGCCGGGCTGCGCGGTGGCATCGGCGGTGTCGTGCTGCAGCGGCATGGCCACGATGTCGCGGCGTACGCCGAGATGTTTCTCGGCCAGCCAGGAGAAGCCTCGGGCGAGCCGGTGAAACGCCTCGAAGTCGGTCTTGGACTCCCACTGCGGGGAGATCGCCGGGGAGAAGGCGTGCACGTAGGGGTGCATGTCGGTGCTGGACAGATCGTGCTTCTCGTACCACGTGGCGGCTGGCAGTACGATGTCGGAGAACAGTGTGGTGCTGGTCATCCGAAAGTCCAGCGTCATGAGCAGATCGAGCTTGCCGACTGGCGCCTCGTCGCGCCAGGTGACCTCGACCGGGCGCACCCCATTGCGGTCGGAGGCCTGCAGGTTCGAGTCAGTACCCAGCAGGTGCCGCAGGAAGTACTCGTTGCCCTTGGCCGAGGAGCCCAACAGGTTGGCTCGCCACACGGTCAGGCACCGCGGGAAGTTCTCCGGCGCGTCCGGGTCCTCGCAGGCAAACCGTAGATGCCCGGTGGACAACCCGTCGACGACATGCTGGGCGGCGTCCTTGCCCAGCCGCTGCGCCTCGTCGGCCAGGTCCAGCGGGTTGCGGTTGAACGTGGGATAGCTGGGCATCCAGCCCAGCCGGCTGGCCAGCGCGATGTTGTCCGCCGCGGTGCGCCCGGTGAAACGTCCTTGCGCCAGTGGTGAGGCCATCACATCCGCGGTGAACGGGTCGTAACGCCACTGGTCGGTGGCCAGGTACCAGTACACGGTGCCCTGCATCTGCCGCGGGGGACGCTGCCAGTCCAGGCCGAAGGCCAGCGTCGACCAGCCGGTGATCGGCCGGCACTTCTCCTGGCCGACGTAGTGAGCCCAGCCGCCGCCGTTGACGCCCTGGCAGCCGGTGAGCATCACCAGCGCCAGGAATGAGCGGTAGGTCTGGTCGGAGTGGAACCAGTGGTTGGTGCCCGCCCCCATCAGGATCATCGACCGGCCGCCGGAGCGCTCGGCGTTGTCGGCGAACTCCCGCCCGATCCGCTCCGCCGCGGCCGCTGGTACTCCGGTGATGGCCTCCTGCCAGGCCGGGGTGTAAGGCTGCTCGGCGTCGTCGTAGCCGGTGGGCCAGGTGCCCGGCAGGCCTGGCCGGTGCACCCCGTACTGGGCCAGCAGCAGATCGAACACCGTGGTGACGAGCTTTCCGGCGACGGTCTGGATCGGTACCCCGCGGCGGAGCACGCCGGGTTCATCGGTGTCGAACCGGGGAAGGTCCACTTCGGTCGTCACTTCGGCGCCGTTTCTGGCGCCCTCGTGGTGGACGGACAGCAGCGGGTTCACCCTGTGCAGATCTAGGTTCCAGTGACCTTCACCGGAATGGGTGAAGCGGTGGCCCAGTGAACCGTTCGGAACCACCGGTTTGCCAGTGGTCCGGTCCAGGAGCACGGTTTTGGACTCAGCACCCTCGCCTTTGTCGCCCAGATCGGCAGCGGTGAGGAACTTGCCGGGAACGTAGGCGTCACCTCGTTTGTCGAGGGTGATCAGGAATGGCAGGTCGGTGAAACGCTTGACGTAGTCGGTGAAGCGGGGGGTCTGCTTTTCGACGAAGAATTCCTTGAGGATCACGTGGCCCATGGCCATGGCCAGCGCGGCGTCGGTTCCTGGCCGCGCCGGCAACCACTCGTCCGCAAACTTGGTGTGGTCGCCGTAGTCTGGGGACACGACGATCACTTTTTGGCCCCGGTAGCGGGCCTCAGTCATGTAGTGCGCGTCCGGGGTGCGGGTGACCGGGACGTTGGAACCCCACATGATCAGATAGCCGGCATCGAACCAGTCGGCGGACTCGGGCACGTCGGTCTGGTCGCCGAACACCTGCGGAGAGGCCACCGGAAGATCGGCGTACCAGTCGTAGAACGACAGCATCGCCCCGCCGATCAACGAGATGAACCGGGCCCCGACGGCGTGGCTGACCATTGACATCGCCGGGATCGGCGAGAACCCGGCGACCCGGTCGGGACCGTAGCGTTTGATCGTGTGCACATGCGCGGCCGCGGCGATCTCGGTGGCCTCCCACCACTCGGCCCGTACGAAACCGCCCATGCCGCGGGCCGCTTTGTACCGGCGGGCCTTCTCGGGATCGTCGACCACGTCCGCCCAGGCCAGCACCGGATCCTTGAGCCGCTGCTTGGCCTCCCGGTACAACTCCAGCAGCGTGCCGCGCACATACGGGTACCGCACTCTGGCCGGCGAATACGTGTACCAGGAGAACGAGGCACCCCGAGGGCAACCGCGGGGCTCATATTCCGGTTTGTCCGGTCCGATCGAGGGGTAGTCGGTCTGCTGTGCCTCCCAGGTGATGATCCCGTCCTTGACGTAGATCTTCCACGAGCATGAGCCGGTGCAGTTCACCCCATGGGTCGAGCGCACCACCTTGTCGTAGGCCCAGCGGTCCCGGTAGAAGACATCAGCTGACCGGCCGCCGATCTGGTGCACTGTGCGTAGATCGCCCGAGGCCTCCCCGCGCTGGAAATGCCGGCCGGCGCGCAGCAGGGAATCGGCGAGGCCGGTGTCCATCCCGGCGCTGGGTCGTCCGGTGCTGGAATCGCCATTTCGGGTATCGGGCACAGACGTCACCTCTTCGGGCGATAATTCACGTTCGTGAGCTGGACAACTTACCTTAGGCGGTGTTTTCTTGGCCTTCAAGAAGGAGCGGTGATACTCACACCGCCACCGAGGTGGCGGTGTGACGAATGTAACACGCCGTTTACATTCCAGGCTGAGTGGGCAGGGTTGGCTGGTGTCGTGACCTGCTGCAACGTGTCCGGTCCGACTCTGGGTAAGCGATGCTCAAGGTGTGGGCAAGGGCTTTGTTTCATGCCGTTTCTGGATGGTTTACATACCTTAACATGCCAGTTACCTCACGGTCTGTGACTGTTTCTTCCATGAGTTTGATGGCGATCAGAAATAGAGACTAAACTAATCAGGATCAGCGACCAATGCTGTGAATTGATGCCAATGTTGGCTTAGTGTGTCCATTGGACGGGCTTGCTGGTGTGGGGGCGATCGACCGCCTCCTCACAAGGGTGGTACCGGTGCATGGGGACGCGTCCCCCTTCGGCCAGCACACCTTCGGTGTGCAGTTGGGCCAGTTGTTCAGTGGCGAGGTGCGGCGCGGGGGTGCCGTCGGCGCGCAGTACCCGGTGCCAGGGCAGGTCGTGACCGTCCTCGGCGAGGATCCGGCCCACCAACCGGGCCCGGCCCGGTAACCCGGCGCGGGCCGCGACCTCTCCGTAGGCCAGCACCGAGCCCGCCGGAATAGCAGCTATCACGCCGCGCACCCGCTCCAGATTCTCGTCGTCCATCGCCCCTATCCTCCCGCGCCGCAGACTGTCAGAGCGGCGTGGTTGCATGCGCAGCGTGCCCGTCCTGGTTCGCTCCGTCACCACTGCGCCCCCTACTGTCGACTGGGGGCCGGACGCCCGCCGTGTGCTGGAGCACCCTGGTGGGCCGCTGCGGGTGGTGGGCGGGCCGGGCACCGGCAAGACCACCCTCGTGGCGCACACCGTCGCCGACCGGGTGTTGCGCGGAGCAGACCCCGAGCGGGTGCTAGTGCTCACCTCCAGCCGCCGAGCAGCTGCTGACCTGCGAGAACGCATCGTGGCGCGGCTTGCCGCGCACGGTGTCACACCGACGGTTCGGGAACCGCTGGTGCGCACCGTGCATTCCTACGCCTTTGCCGTGCTGCGGCTGCACGCGTCGTTGCAGGATCTGCCGCCGCCCCGGTTGCTCTCCGGTCCCGATCAGGATGTGGTGATCCGGGAGTTGCTCGCGGGCGAGCGGGAAGCCGGTGGCCGGGGCTGGCCGCCGCGGTTACGGCCAGCGCTGGGCCTGCCGGCCTTCGCCGCTGAGCTGCGGGACCTGCTGATGCGTGCTGCGGAGCGTGGGCTGGCGCCGGAGGACCTCATCGCGCTGGGCCGTCGGAATGGGCGCGACGAATGGGTGGCTGCCGGGCGTTTCTTTCGCTGCTACGAGCAGGTGATGCTGCTGCGCGGGTCCGTGGGCACCGCCGCACCGCAAGCTACCGCGCCTGCGCTGGACGCCGCCGAGCTGGTGTCCGCGGCGCTGCTGGTGCTCGACACCGACGCCGAGGTGCTGTACCGGGAGTCCGACCGGGTGCGGCACCTGATCGTTGACGACGCCCAGCACCTTGACCCGTTGCAGGCCGCCCTGGTGACCCAGCTCGGCGCGGGCGCGCATGAGCTGCTGCTGGTCGGCGATCCGGACCAGACGGTCTTCTCCTTCCGTGGCGCGGATTCTGGCCTGCTCACCACCGGCGGGTCCGCGATGGTTCGGCTGTGCACCGATCACCGGATGGCGTCGGCGGTGCGGGCTGCGGTATCCCGGCTTGCCGGAAGGCTGCCCGGCCGGCATGCCGACCTGCATGGCCCAGCCGGGGGACAGTCGAGTGGGGAGGTCACGGTCCGGGTGTTCGGCTCCGCTGCGGCCGAGGCGTCCTGGGTGGCCGATCAGCTCCGCCGGGCCCATCTGCTGGATGGAGTGGCCTGGTCGGACATGGCGGTGTTGGTGCGGTCCATCATGCGGGCGCTGCCGGTGCTGCGTCGCGCGCTGCTGGCCGCCGGGGTGCCGGTGGCGACGCCGCGGGCGGAGCTGCCGGTGGCCCGTCAGGGTGCGGTGCTGCCGATGCTCGCGGTGTTGCGTTGCGCGGTACAGCCTGCGGCCCTGGACGAGGAGACGGCGGCGGCACTGCTCACGTCCCCACTGGGCGGGGCTGACCCGCTGACGTTGCGCCGGCTGTGTCGGGAGCTGCGTCGCCGGGAGCTCGCCGCCGGGGGTGCGCGGAGCAGTAGTGTGCTACTGGCCGACGTGCTACGCACGGACGACGCGCACAACATGATCGAGGGGCTCGACGACCGGACTGCGGGGCCAGCCCAGAGGCTGGCCGGGCTGCTGACCGTCGCCGCCCGTGCGGCCCGGCGCGGGGACAGCGCCGAGCAGGTGCTGTGGCAGGTGTGGCAGACCAGCGGGCTCGCGCAGCGCTGGGCCGCCACCGCGGCCCGCGGCGGCCCGGCCGGTGCGCAGGCTGATCGGGACCTTGACGCCGTGGTCGCGCTGTTCGAGGCCGCCGCTCGTTACGCCGACCGGCTACCCGGCGCTGATGGTGGTTCGGCCGGTGTGCTCGGCTTCTGCGACTACCTCACCAATCAGCAGATACCTGGCGACTCGCTGGCTGCGCGTTCGCCCCAGGGCGAGGCGGTCACCGTGCTCACCGTGCATGCTGCGGTCGGCCGGGAATGGGCACTCGTTGCGGTACCGGGGGTGCAGGAGGGCAGCTGGCCCGACCTGCGGCTGCGCGGCTCCTTGCTGGGCGTGGAGCATCTGGTTGACACCACCGCGGGCATCGACTCCAACACGGTCTCGCGTACCGCGCCGCTGTTGGCCGAGGAACGGCGGTTACTGCTGGTGGCCGCGAGCCGTGCCCGGCACCGGTTGCTGGTCAGTGCCGTGCGCGGGGAGGACGAACAGCCCTCCCGGTTCCTCGACGAATTGGAGGGCGACGGGCTGGCGGGCGCCGACACCGCGATGCACGAGCGACTGATTGCTCCTCGGCAACGGGGTCTGAGTCTGCCCGAACTCGTCGCCGAGCTGCGCCGAGTGTGCTGCGATCCGGCGGAGGGTAGCGCGCGGCGGCACCACGCGGCGGCCGGTTTGGCGCAGCTGGCGCAGGCCGGGGTGCCCGGCGCACACCCCGATTCGTGGTACGGGCTGGGGCCGCCGTCGAGCCGGTCCCCGTTGCGATTGCTCGGCGAGCCGGCCCGGGTGTCACCGTCGCTGGTGGAGCTGGTGTCGAGCTGCCCGTTGCGCTGGCTACTCACCCGCCATGGTGGCGAGGATGTTCAGGCGTTGGCCGCGGTCACCGGGTCGCTGGTGCACAGGCTGGTTCAGGAGGCGGCGGCCGGTGCCACCGACCAGCAGCTGGAAGTGGCCCTCACCGAGGCCTGGACCGGGGTTGACGCCGGTGCCCCGTGGTACTCCCGCGCCGAGCAGCAGCGGGTGCGCCAGATGGTCGGGATGTTCCGGCTCTGGTTGCGGGACAGCCGCGGCGAGCTCACCGAGGTCGGCTGCGAGCAGGAGATCGAGGTGCAGCTATCTCCCACTGATGCCACCGTGGCTGGCCCAGCTGACTCTGACGATGCAGCGGTGTTGCTCCGCGGGCGGGTGGACCGGCTGGAGCGCGACCGGCTCGGTCGCCCAGTGATCGTCGACGTGAAGAGCAGCAAGATCTCGGTCAGCAAGGAGGCTGCCGAGGACCACGCGCAACTGGCCATCTACCAGCTCGCTGCCGCGCACGGTGCCTTCACCGACCACGGCCTGACCACCGAACCCGGTGGGGCCTGCATCGTGCAGGTCGGTGCGCGCACGGCGGCGTCGGTGCAGCGCAACCAGCAGCCGTTGGACGCCCCCGCCCTGGCGCGCTGGCGCGGTGTCGTGCGCGAGGCCGCCCGGTGCACTGCGGGGCCGGAGTTTGTCGCCATCGACAACGGCGACTGTGCGCGGTGCCCTTCGAAGATCGCGTGTCCGCTGCACGACTCCGGCCGGCAGGTGCCGGGATGACGGGACGCGCCGCCAGCATGGGGCCGGTTGAGCTCGCCGCGGAACTCGGTGTCGCATCTCCCACCGTGGAGCAGGCCGACGTCATCGCCGCCGACCCAGGCGCGCCGACGCTCGTGGTCGCCGGCGCGGGATCGGGAAAGACCGAGACGATGGCGGCCCGGGTGGTCTGGCTGGTCGCCAACGGGTATGTCACACCCGAAGGCGTGCTCGGCCTGACGTTCACCCGCAAGGCGGCCCAGCAGCTGGCCGAGCGGGTCCGGTCGCGGTTGCGCCGGCTTGCCGGTTCGGGAGTGCTGGACCGGCTTGACCCCACCGGCCAGCGCAGGGCTGCGGTGCTGGCCGGTGAGGCCACCGTGCTGACCTACCACGCCTACGCCGGGCGGCTGGTCGCCGAGCATGCGCTGCGGCTGCCTACCGACCCTGGGGCACGGCTGCTGACCGAGACCGGTGCGTGGCAGCTTGCGCACCGGGTCACCGCCGGCTGGGAACCGGATCTCGACCTGGACGGCAAGGTGCCCCGCACGGTGACCGGGTGGGTGCTCGGGCTGGCCGGGCAGCTCGCCGAGCACCTGGGCGAGCCGGCGCAACTGCGGGCGTCCACCGAGGCGCTGATCACCGCGTTGGTTACGGCGGCACCCGGGCGACGTCAGCGAGGCTCGCTGCGCGCCGACCTCAAGCCGGTGGTGGAGGCCCAGCGGTCCCGGCTGGCGATTCTGCCACTGGTGGAGCGCTACGCCGAGCTCAAGCGGCGCGAGGCGGTGCTCGACTTCGGTGACCAGATGGGCATCGCGGCCACGCTGGCCCGCGATCACCCGGAGGTCGGTGCAGCCGAGCGGGCCCGCTTCGGCGCCGTGCTGCTGGATGAGTACCAAGACACCGGGCATGCGCAGCGGGTGCTGCTGCGGTCGCTGTTCGGTGGTGTCGCGGCTGGGGGCGGGTTGCCGGTCACCGCGGTCGGCGATCCCTGCCAGTCGATCTACGGTTGGCGTGGTGCCTCGGCGGCCAACCTGCCGCGGTTCACCACCGACTTTCCCCGCGCGGACGGGACCCCAGCCGCGACCCGTGGGCTGCTCACCAGTTTCCGCAACCCTCCCGAGGTGCTCGCGGTGGCCAATGTGGTCTCCGGCGAGCTGCGGCGCGGGACGGTGCAGGTCGGCGAGCTGCGCTGCCGAGATGGTGCCGAGCCCGGCGAGGTCCGGGCCGCGCTGCTGCCCGATAGCCGTACCGAGGTCAACTGGGTTGCCGCCGCCATCGCCGATCGCTGGCACTCGGCTGCGGCCAGCGAGGGCGCTTCGTTGACCGCCGCCGTGCTGGTGCGCCGCCGCGCCGACATGGCGGCGCTCGCCGCGGCGTTGCGAGCCCACGATGTTCCCGTCGAGGTCGTGGGTTTGGGCGGGTTGCTGGACACGCCGGAGATCCGTGACCTGGTGAGCGTGCTGTGGTTGCTCGTCGACCCGTTGGCTGGCACCGCTGCGGTGCGGCTGCTGACCGGTGCGCGGTGGCGGATCGGTGCGGCTGACCTTGCCGCGCTGTGGTGTCGGGCCCGGGAACTGGCGCTGGCCGGTGACGTACCCGGGGAAGCAGCCGACCAGGCGGGGCTGGTCGACGCACTGGATTCGCCCGGCGACCAGAACCGTTACTCCGAGCTGGGCTATCAGCGGCTGTGCTCGCTGGCCGGTGAGTTGCGGGCGCTGCGCAGCCGGGTCACCCAGCCGCTTCCCGATCTGGTCGCCGATGCCGAACGGACCCTGCTGCTGGACACCGAGTCGCTGGCGCGTCCTGGTCCCGTTGGCCGGGCACATCTGGACTCCTTCGCTGATGTGGTGGCGGACTTTGCTTCGGCCAGCCCGATGGCCGGGTTGCCCGCACTGCTGGACTACCTGGCCACCGCCGAGGACGCCGAGGACGGTCTGGAGCCGGGGGAGGTCGAGGTCGCCCACGACCGGGTGCAGATCCTCACCGTGCACGCCGCCAAAGGCCTGGAATGGCAGGTGGTGGCCGTCCCACACCTGGTGAACGGCGTTTTTCCGGCGGCCAAGAAGGCCTCGTCATGGCTGCGGACGGTCACCGAGCTGCCGGTAGGGCTGCGTGGCGACCGCGCCGACCTGCCCGGCCTGACGCTGGCCGCCGGTGCTGACCAGAAGGAGCTCACCGAGGCCCTCTCGGTGCACGAGGCGGCCTTCGACAGCCGCAGGCTGACGGAGGAACGCCGGCTGCTGTACGTCGCGCTCACCCGCGCGGAGCGGACCCTACTGGTGAGCGGCCACCACTGGGGTGAGGTCGGGAGCGCACCCAGGTCGCCCTCGGAGTTCCTGCTGGAGATTCGTGACCTCGAGCACTGTGTAATCGATCAGTGGGCCGCGGTTCCCGCCGAGGACGCGACCAACCCGCTGGACACTGCACCGCGGCAGGAGTCCTGGCCGGCGGACCCGCTCGGCGGGCGCCGGGACGCCGTGGCCACGGGCGCCCAGCTGGTGCGCGACGCGCTGGCGTTCGCGAGCCCGGAGAGCCACCCAGCAAGCACCGGGGAATGGCAGCGCGAGATCGAGGTGCTGCTTGCCGAGCGGGCTGCTCGCCGCGTTCCGCACCGGGTCGTGCTGCCTGCCCACCTGTCGGTGAGCCAGCTCGTGGAGCTCGCTGACGATCCCTCTGCGCTGGCTGCGCGGCTGCGCAGGCCGCTGCCGTTCCCACCGAACCCGATGGCGCGCCGCGGTACCGCGTTTCATGCGTGGCTGGAACGCCGGTTCGGCTCCACTCGGTTGATCGATCATGATGAGTTGCCCGGCGCTGCCGATGAGGGAGCCGTTCCGAACGTAGAGCTCGAAGTGCTGCAGGCAGCGTTTCTCGCCAGCGAGTGGGCGGCGCGTAGTCCGCACGATGTCGAGGTTCCTTTTGAGACCGTGTTCGACGGGGTGGGCGTGCGTGGCCGGATGGATGCGGTATTCGCCGACGCTGATGGTGGCTGGACGGTGGTCGACTGGAAGACCGGGACGGTGCCCGACGAGGTCGCGCTGCGCGCGGTAAACGTGCAGCTCGCCGCGTACCGGTTGGCCTGGTCAGCGCTGTCCGGCGCCCCGCTGAGCCGCGTGCGGGCCGCCTTCCACTACGTCCGCGACAACCGCACGGTGCGACCCGCCGACTTGCTCGACGCCGATGGGTTGCGGGATCTGCTACGCACCATCCCCGTCGACCGACCCGACTGCTAGGTAGTCGACCAGGGGAGTTACGTGCGACTACCGATTGCTGGATTCCCTTACTTCTCGGCAAGGTATGTAGTGCTGAATCGGCACAGATGGTCGATGCGGTGGTTTCTGTGCCCGGCACAGACCGGGACTCACCTTTCCTAGGAGGACTTGATGTCTGATGTACTGAGCTTTGCGGAGATCGTCGGGCAGCATATCGAGCTGCTGCCGGCGCGGACTGTCCTGTCACTGTTCAGCGCTGGTGGCGGTCCCCGCGGTGGTAACGCCGGCGACGGCGGCCAGGGCGGCACCGGTGGCGCTGCCCACGGCAAGGCGGTGCTTGCTGACAACTTGTTCTACACCGAGGGTGACGTGTACAACTACGTTACCGGTGCCACCGGTGGCTCGGCTGACGGTGGTGCCGCCACGGGCGGTGCGGGCGCCACTGGGTCCTGACGCAACGAGTCCACACCGGCGATCCGGTTATCGCTGACGCGTGGGATTTCACGGGAGGGATGGCCGGCTGGCCATCCCTCCCGTTTTGCTGTTTTCGTAGTAAGTACTGCTCGGGTTCGAGGTTGGCTGCTTAGGTAGATCGCTGGGACGAGTTACGTGTGGCTACTGATTGCCCCGTGGCTCTGCTGCAGGAAATATATGTGGTGCCAAGCCGGTATGCCGCCGGCGAAGCGCTTTCTCCCGGAAATCACCGGGACCACTTTTCCCTAGGAGGATTTCATGTCTGATGTACTGAGCTTTGCTGAGATCGATGGTCAGCACGTTGAGTTGCTGCCGGCCCGTACCGTGATGTCGATGTTCAGCACTGGTGGCCACGGTAGCGACGCCGGCCGGGGTGGCAACGGCGGCGTGGGCGGGGCCGGCGGCACCGGACGGGGCGGCCTCGGGATCAACCTCATCAACCTCAACCTGTTCGGTGACCAGACCAACAGCGCCGGTGACGGATTCGGTGGCGCGGGTGGCAGCGCCGATGGTGGTAAGGGTGGAGCTGTCGGCAGCTGAGTTGAGCCAGTACCGCTGGCGATCGGGGTAATCGCGCGGCGGGCTGTTGATAGGGAGGGGTGGCCGGATCGCGGCCGCCCCTCCCTTCTGGTATTAGTACTCCGGTGATTACTAGGTAGTGCCCCCGGAGGAGTTACGTGTGACTACTGATTGCCACAGGGTGTGGTCGCTGGGCATGGTGTGAGTAGCCAAATCGGCACTGCCACCGATGAGGTGTTCTGGCCCGGGTCAACCGGGATCACCTTTCCCTAGGAGGAATTTGATGTCTGATGTCCTGAGCTTTGCTGAGATCGATGGTCAGCACGTTGAGTTGCTGCCGGCCCGTACCGTGATGTCGATGTTCAGCACTGGTGGTGGCGCCGGCCGGGGTGGCAATGGCGGCGAGGGCGGCAAGGGTGGTGTTGGCCGGGGTGGCCTCGGGATCAACCTCATCAACCTCAACCTGTTCGGCGACCAGGTCAACAGCGCCGGTGGCGGTACCGGCGGCGCCGGCGGCAGCGGTAACGGCGGAGCTGGTGGGGCCCTGGGTAGCTGACCCGATCTGCCACGATTGAGCGACCCCCCAATCGTGGTGAACGTTGCTGACAGGAGCGGGGTGGTCGTACCCGGCCACCTCTCTCCCGCGGGTGAACAGGTTTTTGACCAGCTCAGATAGCGTTGCTCGGGACGTTCTCCTAGGTAGTCCAGTCGCTGACACCGTCGTAGTTCAGGTGGTCGGCGAGCCGCCTGGTCTAGGTAGTCCTCCTGGAAGAGTTAAGTATGACTACTGATTGCCACATGGGTGTCACCGTGGGCACGGTATGTGGCGCCGGGTCGGTACTGCCACTGAACCGGTGTACGTAGTCCCCGGGGTCAGTTGGAGACCACGGGAGCACCTTTCCTAGGAGGAATTCGATGTCTGATGTCCTGAGCTTTGCTGAGATCGATGGTCAGCGCGTGGAGTTGCTGCCGGCCCGTACCGTGATGTCGATGTTCAGCACCGGTGGTGCCGGCCGGGGTGGCGATGGTGGGTTGGGTGGCCGTGCTGGCACCGGCCGGGGTGGCTTCGGTATCAATCTCATCAACGCCAACGTGTTTGGCGATCAGACCAACTCTGCTGGTAGCGGTTACGGCGGCGAGGGTGGCGCTGGTACTGGTGGTGCCGGCGGTGCTACCTACAGCTGAGTCGAGCTGGTTGTTCTGGTTATCAGGTGAGTGCATGCAGTAGGCGTTGATGTGGGAGGGGCAGCCGGATTGCGGCTGCCCCCCCGCAACGGCGATAGAAACATGACATTACGCAGTTGTGTGGGGGAAGCTAGGTAGCGGCGAGCCGTGTCTACGGCGTTGCGCCTCGGTATGCTGAGTGTCATGGGGAAATAGCTCGGCTGAGTTTTCGGTTCGACTTAAGGTTTGCGGTTCGGCGGCGTGGGGTTTCGAGTCGGGGGAGGGCGTCATCGATACTGAGCGCGTGATAATTGATTCTGGGTCTGTTGTGGGTGTAGTGCCGCGGTTGGCTGAAGGGGTAGAGCTGATCGGGGAGTACCAGGGGTCGGGTTTTCGGGAGCCTCGCTATATCGTGCGTCGGGCCGATGGGCAGGTGATCCAGCTGTCCAAGTTATTGTATCTGCTGGCGGCCGGTCTGGATGGTCAGCGGGACCTGGTTCAGGTGGCCGGCGTGCTCAGTGCCGAGTTCGGCAAGGTGATACAGGCCGAGCAGGTGGCATATCTGATTGACAACCGGCTGCGTCCGCCGGGGATTGTGGCGGCCGATCCGACGCAGGAGCAGGCCGGCGCGGCGCCGAAGATGACGGTGAAGGCAGATCCGTTGTTGGCGTTGAAGTTCCGGGTTGGTGTGGTTCCGGAGCGAACAGTGTGGCGCATCGCCGGGATCTTCCAACCGATGTTTTGGCCGCCGGTGATCCTGGCCATGCTGGCCGGGTTCGTCGGTCTGGACGTAGTGATCATCGCGCAGGGGGGATTCGGGCGGATTGTGCCCAGTGCGCTGGCGCTGGTCTACCAGCCGGCGTTGACGTTGCTGGTGTTGGCGTTGATGCTGGTTTCGGCGGCATTCCATGAGTGCGGACACGTCACCGCCTGCCGTTACGGGGGCGCCCGACCCGGGAAAATGGGTTTTGGTCTGTATCTGGTGTGGCCAGCGCTCTACAGCACAGTCACCGACTCCTATCGGCTGGGCCGGGTGGGGCGGCTTCGCACCGACCTGGGAGGTGTCTATTTCAACGCGGTGTTCATCGCCGGGATGAGTCTGGCGTACGTGCAGACGGGGGCATCGTGGCTGTTGGTGGCTATCGTGGCGTTGCATGTCGAGACCGCAACCCAGTTCCTACCGATGATCCGTTTGGACGGCTATTACATTCTTAGCGACCTGATCGGGGTGCCTGATCTGTTCAGCCGGATGGGACCGGTGCTGGCGAGCATGATCCCGGGGCGGGCGACCCATCCGCGGGTGCTGGAGCTCAAGCCCTGGGTCCGTCGCACGATTACCTTGTGGGTCCTCGTCGTCGTGCCCTACCTGGCGTACTGGCTGATCGGGTTCCTGATCGTGGTGCCTCGGGTGTTGCCGGTGGTGTGGCACAGACTGGTCTGGTTGTGCCATGCGGTGGGCGAGGAAGCGGGAGCCGGGCACGCGGCCGAGGCTGCCCTGGGTGTGGTGCAGGTCGTTTTACTGTTGCTACCGTGGGTCGGCTCTGTGCTGCTGCTGGGCATGATGGCTCGGCGGCCGGCCCAGTGGGTGTGGACCCGCGGCGTTCCGGCGCTGGTGCGTGCAGGGAGGTCGTAGTGCAGGTTGCCCCACAAGGTGGCACAGAAGGTGCCCCGGGCCGCGGCGGCAGGTGGTGGACCGATCGGGTTGGTCGAGCGGTGACGGTTCTGGCCGCGGTGGGGATGCTGGCAGGTTGCCAGGGCACTGGTCCCGATGGCACCTCCGGCACAGGTGGCACGGGCACCGGTACAGGTGGCACCGGCACTCCCGGTACCTGCACCAACGGTGGCAACGGCTATGGCGGCAACGGTGGTGACGCCAACGGTGGTGACGCCAACGGCGGCAATGGCAATGGGGGTAACGGCGGCACCGGGGGTAACGGTGGTAACGGCTACGGCGGTTGCGGCGGCAACGGCTATGGCGGCGCTGGGGGTGACGCCAACGGCGGCGATGGCGCAGACGGTGCTGATGGCGCTGCTGGCGGACACGGTGCCGATGGTGCACCTGGTGGTGGCAGCTTCTCCGACGCCAGTGCGGTGGCCGGATCCGGTCGGTTGACCAGCCGGACGATCGATGTGTCCAGGGTCACCTCGGTGGTGGCGGGGGCGAATTTTGTGGTGCACCTGAAGGTGGGCGCTCCCGCGCAGGCGACGGTCCGGATGGATGACAACCTGGTCGATCGGGTCGAGGCCACCGTCGTGGGTGACCAGCTACGATTGGGGATCAAGCCGGGTATGGGTGTCCGGAACGCGACGCTGACCGCTGATGTCACCGTCGGCCGGCTCGATCAGCTGAACACCAGCGGCGCTAGCCGGGTCAGGCTGGATCCGTCCCTGACCAGCCCCGCGCTGCAGCTGGTTGTTGCTGGGGCGAGTAGCGTCACCGGCCCCGTCACGGTCGGTCAGGTACAGGCAACCGTCTCGGGGGCCAGCACCCTGGCGCTGTCCGGGCAAGTCCAGGATCTGCACCTCAGTGCGGCGGGTGCCAGCCAGTTACCATTGTTCGACCTCACTGTCCGGCGCCTCGACGTGGTGTTGTCCGGAGCCTGCCATGCTGCTGTCATGGTCAGCGACACGTTAGCCGCGCAGGCTTCGGGTGCGTCGGTGCTGCGTTACCGGGGCACTCCGAGCGTCACCCGCTCTCAGACATCGGGGATGTCGTCGATCGTGCGGGATTCACCGTAAGTAATTGACCAAATAGTGTTGCGTGACTCGGGTAATTCACTTTCCTGATGCATCGAAACGGAATGTCACCACATAGGCACGCGCTGTTACCGGGTGCGGATCCTGTGATCACTACTTGTACGAGTGTGCACTGTCCAAGACATGTCGCCATGGCGATCTCGTCACGGTTAGCATATGCTGACCTCCAGGGGTAGCTTGTCAGCTATTGGCGCGACGCGGGGGGGCGTAGCCAATGTTTCAGAGGGGGCGGGGGCAGTCGGTTGTTCGCGCAATGCCATCAACTGTGCCGCTGACCAGCGCAAGGTATCGAGCGCGTTGGTCGGGTCAGCTATGAGGGCGGATTCTTGGACACTCACCGGGCGTGACTCAGAGTTGCAGTTCATCGCTGAGCGTTTGACTGGTGGGGAATCACGGAGTGTGGTCATTGCAGGTCCGGCGGGTGTTGGCAAGACGAGGCTCGCTCGCGAAGCGCTCGCGGCAGCAAAGCGTTGTGGTCGGGTGGCTCGGTGGGCGGCGGGGACCAGTGTGGCTGCCGGGATCCCATTGGGCGCGGTGGCGCATCTGGTACCGGCGCTGGCCACGGTGTCCGATCCGTTGACGTTACTGCAGCGTGCCGGCTCCGCGATCGCGGAGCAGGGCAAGGGCCACCGGTTGGTCATCGGGATCGATGACGCGCATCTGCTGGATGAGCTGTCGGTGACGTTGCTCCATCAGCTGGCGTTGACCCGGGCGGCGTGTCTGGTGTTGACCGTGCGGACCGGGGAGTCCACTCCCGATCCGGTGGTGACGTTGTGGAAAAACGGGTTGGCCGACCGGTTGGAGCTGGCGCAGCTGCCCCGGGTGGACATGGACCGGCTGGTGACCGACGTGCTCGGCGGGGTGGTGGACAGCCGCACGATTGAGCGGTTGTGGCGGGCTACCCGCGGCAACGCCCTGTTCCTTCGTGAGCTGGTGGAGGGCGGGTGTGAGACCGGTGCCCTGCGGACGCGCGATGGGGTGTGGCGTTGGGAGGGCCGGATGGAGCCCACCCCACGGCTTCGCGAGATCGTCCAGGCCCAGCTGGGTGGGCTGGGTGCCGACGAGCGGACCGCACTGGAGCTACTGGCTACTGACGAGCCGCTGGGTCTCGGGCGAGTGGCCAGCCTGATCAACCCCGAAGTGGTCGCGGTGCTGGAGCGCCGCGGCTTGGTGACGGTGGTGAACAGTGGTTGGCGGGCTGAGGTGTGGTTGGCCCACCCGATCTATGCCACGGTGGTGCGCGATCAGCTGCCCGAGGCGAATGCCTGCCAGCTGCGTCGCCGGCTGGCCAACACCCATCTGCCCTGGAAGCGCCAGGACGACCTGCTGCGCGCTGGTTTGTTGCTGCTGGACAGTGACCAGCCCGGCGCACACGCGAGTCTGTTGGCCGATGCCGCGGTGCACGCCAACGCCCTGCTCGATCACGATAATGCCGCCCGCATGGCGCAGGCGGCGATCGACGGCAGCGACGGCCGAGACGGGATGCGGGCGCACCTGGCGTTGCTGGAGGCGGTTCGCTGGCAGGGCAATCCCGATGAGGCCGAGCAGGTGGCGGCAGCGGCAGCGCCATTTGCCACCTCGGCGGAGGACCGGTCCCACCTGGCGGTGGTGCGGGCCCTGAACCTGTTCTTTGGCTTGGGGCAGGTGGCGAAGGCTGAGGCGATGCTGCTCAAGGCAGCCGCCGACGCGGCAGACAACGAGATGTGCCGGCGCACCAGCGCAGTTCATGGAGTGCTGGCGTTCTTCGCGGGACGCCCGCAGCAGGCGGCGGAGTCCGGTGCAGAGATCCTGGCATCGGAGGGAGTCAACGCGGAGGCGGTGCTGTGGGCATCGAGCGCGACCGGGGCGGGACTGGCCGCGCGGGGTCGGATCACCGACGCGCTGTCCGCAGTGTCGGGTGGTTGGGCGGCGCTTGCCCGGTGCACGACTGAGCCGGAGATGGCGCTGTGCCGGCAGCTGCTGGCGCATGGCGAGCTGTCCGCGCTGTTGCTGGCCGGACGGGTGCATGACGCGGTGGCTCGGGCCGCGGCGCTGCATGAGTGGTGCATGAGCGCGCCGCAGTGGGCCGGGGACTCCTTGGCCGCGGCGCATGTCGGGTGGGCGGCGCTGGCCGCCGGACGTCCGCGCACCGCCGTCCGCTGGCTGGCTGAGGCGGTGGCTGGCCTGGGCCAGTGTGACCCGGGCGGCTTCGGCCAGCTCTGTATCGCACTGCTGGCGCAAACCCACGCTCAGCTCGGTGACGCGGCGGCCGCGAGGCGGCTACTCGAGGGTAGCGGCGCTGGGCGCCACTGCGCGGTGTTCGAGCCGGAGTTGCTGCTGGCTGAGGCCTGGCAGGCGGCTGCTGACGATCGCGTCTGCCAGGCGACTGACCGGGCACTGCGGGCTGCGTCGGTGGCGGCCGGCATGGGTCAGCGCGCCGTCGAGGCGCAGGCCTTGCACACCGTGGTTCGGCTGGGTCGGGCTGGTCAGGTGGCTGGGCGGTTGCGCCAGTTGGCCGGTCAGGTCGAAGGCTCGCTGGTGGCCGCCTACAGCGCACATGCCCAGGCGGCAGCCGCAAACGCTGGTGGACCGCTGGACGATGTGGCGGCCGAGTTCGAGACGATGGGGGCTCGGCTGTTGGCTACCGACGCTGCCGCGCACGCAGCCGCGGCGCACCTGCGAGCCGGTGACCGGCGTCGGGCGGCGGCCTCCACAGCCCGAGCCGCCAGCTTGGCCCGAGCCTGTGAGATCCGCACTCCCGCCCTGGAGCAGCTGGCACCGCGGCCGCTGACCAGCCGGGAGGGCGAGGTCGCCAGCCTGGTCGTGCAGGGCATGAAAAACCAGGCCATCGCCGAGCGCTTGGTGCTCTCCGTAAGAACCGTCGAAGCCCACCTGGCCAACGCCTACGCGAAACTAGGCATCAGCAGCCGCGCCGAACTAGCCCGAGCCCTCCGCGGAGATTAGCCCCCATCCCGACATGGAGACATATCGGGGTTATCGAGCCCGCTTTTACCCAGATATGTCTCCATGTCGGGGGGCGGGGGCGGTCTGAGGCTAGGATGCGGCGGTGGCGGGTGCGGGGGTTGGGGGGGTGGTGCTGGGCTTGGTGCTGGGGATCGGGTGGCTGCTCTGGCCCCATGCCGGCGGCGGTGAGGTTCGTGCCGCCCGGGCCACCGTGGTGCAGGCAGTGCTATGCGGTCCCTCCGACGGAAAAGACTTGGTGAGCGTGGAGCTGCCCAACGCTCGCGTGGTGTCGGCCTGGTTGGATGGCTGCGGTCACCGTCCGGGTGAGGCGCTCAACGTCGAGGTGCCCGACCCGCTGCCCGCCGGTGACGTGGTGGCACGCCTGACGGGAACCGGGGTGCCGACCGCGGCGGCGGACGGGCAACGCCTCGGTGCTGTCGGTGTGGGGGCAGCCGGGATCGCCGGTGCGTTGCTGGCCTGGCGGCTGCGCGGCGCCTGGAGCGGAGCCCGTCGTAGGGTAGGGCCATGACCAGCATCTCCCCGCCCACGGTTGAGCTGCATCGCGCGACACTGTCCAACGGGTTGCGGGTCGTGCTGAGCCCGGACCAGTCTGCCCCCGTGGTCGCCGTCGGTGTGCACTACGACGTGGGGTTTCGCTCCGAGCCGCAAGGCCGTACCGGTTTCGCGCACTTGTTCGAGCACCTGATGTTCCAGGGCAGCGAGAGCCTGGAGAAGCTCGCGCACTTCCGTCATGTGCAGTCCTCCGGCGGCACCTTCAACGGCTCCACGCACCCCGATTACACCGACTACTACGAGGTCGTGCCCTCGGCGGCGTTGGAGCGCGCGTTGTTCATCGAGGCGGACCGGATGCGGGCGCCCAGGATCACTGCGGACAATCTGCGTAACCAGGTCGACGTGGTCAAGGAGGAGATCCGGCTCAACGTGCTCAACCGGCCCTACGGTGGGTTCCCGTGGATCACGCTGCCCCCAGTGCTCTACGACACCTTCCCTAACGCGCACAACGGATATGGTGACTTCTCCGAGCTCGAAGCCGCCACCGTGGACGACTGCGCGGCGTTCTTCGACGTTTACTACGCGCCGGGCAACGCGGTGCTGACGGTGTGTGGTGATTTCTCCGTGGCTGCCGCGCTCGAATTGGTGCACCGGCACTTCGATGATGTCCCAGCCCGTCCGGTTCCGGTCCTGCCGTCATTCGCTGAGCCACCACCGGACCGGGAGCTCCGGCACTGCCATGCTGATCCGCTCGCCCCGTTGCCCGCCTTGGCCCTCGGCTACCGGCTGCCCGATCCGACCGCCGGCTTCGAGGGTTATCTCGCGTACGAGGTGCTCTCTGCCCTGCTGTCCGACGGTGATTCTTCCCGCCTGGAGCAGCGCCTGGTGCACACCGACGCGCTGGTCACCGAGATCGGCGCGGGGTGTGGTCTGTTCGGTTCGCCGCTGGACGCTCGCGACCCAGACACCTTCACCATCACCGCGGTCCATCCGGCCGGCGTGGACGTCAACCGGGTGGTGGCCACCATCGACGAGGAGATTGCTCGGCTCGCTGCGGACGGACCGGACCCCGACGAGTTGGCCCGGAGCACTGCCCGGTGGGCTGCCACGCTGTTCCGTGAGCACGACCGGCTGGTGTCCCGCACGATGGCTCTCGGCGCTTTCGAGCTGTTGCACGGGCGTGCCGAGTTGATTGCCGAGCTGCCGGTCATGATTGCCGCGATGACCCCTGAACAGGTCGCGAACGCGGCTGCGGGGCTGCGGCCGAATTCCCGAGCGGTGTTGATCGTCGAACCCGCCAACGGTTGCTCCGCGCCGATGCTCGGGGCCGTCGGCGGATCAGGACAGGAGGCGTGATGCCGCACCGCAGTGCCGAGCAGATCGGCCGGACCGAGGTGGGGCCGCGTCCGCTGCCGCCGCTGGGTCCGCCGCGCACTCCCGCCGCACCGTCCGCTGTGGACACCGTGTTGGACAGTGGCCTGCGGGTGATCGCGGTGCGGCGCTCGGCGGTGCCGATGGTGGAGCTGCGCCTGAGGATTCCCTTCGGTGGCACGCATCACACCCACTGCGCCTGCGCCGAGCTGCTCGCCACCACGATGCTGCATGGCACGCCACGCCGGGACCGCTTCGCCATCGACCGGGAGCTGGCCGCCGTCGGCGGCGATCTCGCGCTCGGGGCGGACCCCGAGCACCTGTCTGTTTCGGGAACCGCGCTGGCCAGTGGGCTGGATGTGCTCCTCGACGTGCTCGGCGACGCGCTTACCGCAGCTTCGTATGTTCCCACCGAGGTGGTCCGGGAGCGGGACCGGCTGGTAGAGCGGCTCACGGTGAGCCGCGCGAAGCCGGGCGTGATTGCCCGGGAGGCGTTGCAGCGGCGTCGCTACGGCAACCACCCCTTTGCCCGGGAGTGGCCCGAAGCGGACGATGTTGCCGCGGTGTCGCGGGATGCGGTGCACACACTGCACCGACGCTCGGTGGTGCCCGGTGGTGCGGTGCTGGTCCTGGTGGGTGACGTTGTTCCGGACCGCGCAGTGCACGCAGTGGCCACGGCGCTGGCGGGCTGGCAGTCCGACCACCCTGCCACTGGGCTGGCTGTGTTGCCCGAGCTGACCGGTGCTGATCTGCAACTGGTGCACCGCGAGGGCGCGGTGCAGTCCCAGCTGCGACTGTCCGCGCAGGCGGTGCCGCGCAGCCATGAGCGCTACCCGGCGCTGCAGCTGGCGAACCTGATCTTCGGAGGGTACTTCTCCTCCCGCTGGGTGGAGAACATCCGGGAAGATAAAGGCTACACCTATAGCGCGCACTGCGGCTTTGAGTTTACCCAACACGGGGCCACGCTGATCGCTGAGGCGGACACCGCGAGCGAGGCCACCGCGGCCGCGCTGCTGGAGACCCGCTATGAGCTGGGCCGGATCGCCATTGTGCCACCCGAGGAGTCCGAGGTGGACAATGCGCGGCAGTATGCGGTCGGGTCGCTGACCACCGGGACTTCTTCGCAGCGAGGGCTGGCCAGTAACCTCGTCACGCTGGCCGCCCTCGGTCTGGACCTGGACTGGCTGCTCACTCACGCCGGCCGCTTGCAGGCGGTCACCACCGGGCAGGTCGCCGAGGCCGCGGCCGAGTTCTTCGCTCCGAACCGGTTCACCGGTGTGGTGGTGGGCGACGCCAAAAGACTCGCCGACCCACTCGCCGCCCTGGGCGGCGTCGAGCTGCCCTGACCCGGGCGGCGGTCACATTACCTCGAGCATGGCGCGTTGGAGGACATCGCCAGCGGGACCGCCGCGGGTCGCACCCAGGCACCATGATGATGGTTTAGGTGCCAAAAACGACGCGACGTGTCACTTTCGGCACCTAAACCGCGATCATGATCTGCCTCTGGGACTCCGGCCACGTACTCCAATGAAAAACGGTCAGAAGACGTACAGGCCGATTGCCCAGCCCACGCTGGTGATGATCATCACTAGGATCGTCCAGAGGTAGAAACGCCGGGCGCTGATCCACATGCCCGACTGGGCTGGGTCACGAGGCGGGTCCGGCAGGTCGGCGGCGTGGCGCCGCATGTGGTCAGTGAGCTCTCGTTCCCAGCGCTTCCGGTCGCGGATCTTCACTGGCACACCACCCTCGCTGCGAAGCGGCTACAGACCGTGCATGCCGCGAATCATAACGCTCTCCTGGCCGGCCCGGGTACGATCTCCAGCCAGTAGTGCAGCGCCGCTGGGCCTACCGTGACAACCTGCCGCGGTTACCCATTCCCTAGGGGACCGCGTGCTCGGAGGAACGCGAGCACGGCAGCACCCGGCGGTGGTCGTCGGGTGCGGGGAGCAAATCGAGTCGCTGGAAGATGTTGCGGACGTGCGACTCCACGGTTTTTGCCGACAGGTGCAGGTGCGCGCAGATGGCTGTGTTGGATCGGCCCTGCGCCATCAGCACGAGCACCTCGCGTTCACGCTCGGCGAGCCGATCGTAGGGTCGGCGATGCGGCGACCGCGCACCATGACCGCGACTACCTCTGGATCGACCACACAGCCTCCGGCAGCGACCTCGCGGACCGCGTCGACAAATCCGCGGATCCCGGTGACCCGTTCCTTGAGCAGGTAGCCGACCCCGCGAGCGTTGTCCCCCAGCAGGGTGTGCAGGTAGCGCGACTCCAGGTGTTGGGACAGCACCAGCACCCCTATCTCAGGGTGGGTTCGACGGAGGTCGACGGCGGCCACCGCCGTGTCGTCGTCAATCTCCACTTGCAGCTGCGCGTCGGTGTGGTGCACGGTGATCCAGACATGGCTTGCGCCGGCGTGCTTGACCGCGTTGGTCAATGCTTCGGCCGCGACGAAGTACGCGGTCGCCTCAATGATCGAGGGCAGCGGAGGCAACGGGTCAGCGATGATCGTGACGGGCAGGGGCGCCCGTTCGGCTGACGCCTCCAAGGCGGCGATGAGTCCGGCCTCGGTCAGGACGGCTGGTATTGATCGCGTGGGCGGCGCGCCAGTCCACTTTGGTGGCGATGAAGCTCCCGACGGAGGCGGCCGCGGCGTAGTCGAGGTCGATGACCTCAATCACGGGGAGCACACCGATGTGGTCGGCCAGCCCGGGACGCTGGGCAATCGCTGCGGTGAGACAGAGAGCGGGCGCGTACACGTATTGGCCGGGCTGTAAGTGCGCTTGGGCGACCAGCCCGGACAGTAAGCGGTTGCCGGCGCCCAGGGTGAGCAGGGCGGTGTAGTCGAACACCACTGCCGCCAGTGGGGGTCCGCTCACTCCGATGTAGGTCGGTTCGGTGTCGCGCCGGCCAATGAGGAGGGCGGCCGGCCGGCTTCGAGTTCGGTCCAGAACCACTCTCCGGCGGTCGCGTCGTCCGCACCGAGTTCGGGGGACAGATGCTCGCGCAGGTAGGCAGTCGCTGCGCAGTGCTGGGCCACGAGCTCTTCGCGGGTCGGGGTGGCCTGTGCTAGCTCCGCGACCAGATCACGGATGGTGGCGCCGCGCTGTGCCGCGAGAAGGGCAAGTCGGTCGCGCACCGAGCTGTCGACCTTGATTGTGGTGTCGGCCACCGCAGAATTATACGGAGAGAATCCGATGCGGAGCGGCGGTCTCGTCTAACAGGACCTGCGGTTCGGGGCTGAACTTCTCACCAGTTCCTGGCTAGGCGGCGGTGGCCTCGGTGATCTGGTCGATCGTGGGGTTGGTCAGCGCTGAACCGTCCGGCAAGAGCACGGTCGGCACGGTCTGGTTACCTCCGTTGACGCTGGCGACGAACGTGGCGGCCGCTGGGTCGTACTCGATGTCGACCTCGCGGAAGCTGATGCCGGCCCGCCCTAGCTGTGCCTTGAGTCGCTGGCAATAGCCGCACCATACCGTGGTGTACACCGTCAGTTCGCTCACACCTGGCATCAACACCACGACATTGGGCGATGTTCCTGGCGGTGTCAGATGGTTCTGCGAGGATGCCAACCGTGGGCAGTCACCAGGATCCGCTTGATGGGCTCGACGAGGAGCAGCGCGTCGCGGTGCGCGCGCCCCGAGGACCGGTCTGCGTGCTGGCCGGGGCGGGCACCGGCAAGACGCGCACCATCACCCGGCGGATCGCCGAGCTGATCCGCACCGGGCATGTCGCCCCGGGGCAGGTTCTTGCCGTGACGTTCACCGCGCGTGCGGCGGGGGAGCTGCGCACCCGGTTGCGTGATCTGGGGGTGGGCGGGGTGCAGGCCCGGACCTTTCATGCCGCGGCGCAGCGTCAGCTGCGCTATTTCTGGCCGCAGGTGGTGGGTGACGAGCTGTGGCCGCTGGTCGAGCGCAAGGTGCGGCTGATTGGCCAGGCCGCGCAGCGCGCCAGTGCGGGTACCGGCGCCGACGATCTCCGAGACTTCGCCGGTGAGATCGAGTGGGCCAAGGCCAGCCTGATCACCGCCGAGGACTATCCGGCTGCGGTGGCCGCCGCCCGCAGGGACACCCCGGCGCCGGCGGCGCAGGTCGCGGCAGTCTACGCCGGGTACGAGGAGCTCAAGAACCGCAACCGGGTACTCGACTTCGATGATCTGCTGCTGCACACGGCAGCCGCGCTGGAGGAGCATTCGGCAGTGGCGCAGGAGTTCCGGGACCGCTACCGCTGCTTCGTCGTTGATGAGTACCAGGACGTCACGCCGCTGCAGCAGCGTGTGCTGGACGCTTGGCTGGGCGCCCGGGACGACCTCACTGTCGTCGGCGACGCGAACCAGACGATCTACTCCTTCGCCGGTGCCACTCCCCGCTTCCTGCTGGACTTCACCCGGCGGTTCCCCGACGTGGTGACGGTGCGGCTGCGTCGCGACTACCGCTCCACACCTCAGGTCGTGTCCCTGGCGAACCGGGTGATCTCTGCTGCCCGCGGCCGGCCTGCTGGGGCCCGGCTGCAGCTGGAGGGCCAGCGGCTGCCCGGTCCGGAGCCGGTGTTCGCCGAGCATGACGACGAGCCCGCCGAGGCGGACGCCGTGGCAGCGGCGATCGAGCGGTTGCTGGGAGAGGGAGTCCCGGCCGCGGAGATCGCTGTGCTGTACCGGGTGAACGCGCAGTCCGAGGTGTACGAGAAGGCACTGGATGCCCTGGGGATCCCGTTCCAGGTCCGCGGTGGAGAGCGGTTCTTCCAGCGGCCGGAGGTCCGGGCCGCGGTCCGCGCCCTGCGGGCGGCGGCCACCGCCGGCCTGCCGGACTCACCGGGTGAGCTGGGCGCGACCGTTCGCCAGATCCTGGCCCGGCAGGGGCTCACCGCCCAACCTCCGGAGGGCAGCGCCGCGCGATCGCGCTGGGAGTCGCTGCGCGCGCTGGCCGAACTGGCCGATGACCTCGCGGGCAGCACCCCGGACGCGGACCTCGGTCACCTTGTCACCGAGTTGCACGCCCGCGCCGATTCCGCGCACCCACCCGCCGTGCAGGGTGTGACGTTGGCCTCACTGCACTCGGCGAAGGGGCTGGAGTGGGATGCGGTGTTTCTGGTCGGCCTGGTTGAGGGGACGTTGCCCATTCAGTACGCCGAGGGTGACCAGGCGGCGGTGGAAGAGGAGCGCCGGTTGCTGTATGTCGGGGTGACCCGGGCCCGCCGCCGGCTCGCGCTGTCCTGGGCACTGTCGCGCAGTGCTGGCGGGAGACGTTCCCGGCGTCGCAGCAGCTTCCTTGACGGCTTGGTGCCCCCGGTCCACAAGAAGGCAAGAAAATCGGTTGCGGGTGTATCAGCGGCGCCCTAACTGTGCTCTTCCTCTCCTGGAGGCGGTTGTACCGGCGAGTTCCACCGGCACCACCGAGGAGGAGAGACACGTGTTGACCGCGACTGTCCTGCGCAACGGTGGGGCATTGCCCGACCTACCGGGTGGCGCAGAGCTGGCCTATCTGCTCGATACCACGCCGTCCGGGCCGGGCACCTTGCCCTGCTGCGCACACGAACCGGACCTCTGGTTCGCCGAGTCGCCAGCTGCACTGGAGCAGGCCAAGCAGCTGTGTGCAGGGTGCCCGATCAAGGTTGCCTGCCGAGACAGCGCATTGTCTCGGCAGGAGCCCTGGGGCGTGTGGGGTGGCGAGATCTTTGAGCACGGCGCCATCATTGCGCGCAAGCGCCCGCGCGGCCGGCCCAGCAAGGCCACCCTCGAGCGGGACCGCGCTGACCGGGAAGCCGCCGCTTGAGCTGGGGTTGGGGGCTCTTGAAGAGCCCCCAAC
>JBOHFG010000414.1:0-3239 GCA_050699575.1 Pseudonocardiaceae bacterium | reverse complement strand
CCACCGCCCACACCGGATGCCCCAATTTTTGGGCCACCGACAACCGCTCCAACAACAACACCCCAACACCCTCAGACCACGACGTCCCATCAGCACCCGCCGCAAAAGACTTACACCGACCATCCGGCGCCAACCCACGCTGCCGGGAGAACTCGGCAAACGCACCGGGCAACGCCATCACCGTCGCACCGCCGGCTAACGCCATCGAGCACTCACCCTGCCGCAACGACTGCACCGCAAGATGAACCGCCACCAAGGATGACGAACACCCCGTATCAATCGTGATGGCCGGCCCCTCCAACCCCAACGTGTACGAGACCCGACCCGACGCGATACTGCCAGCAATACCAGTACCAAAGTAACCCTCGATCTCGTCCGGCACCGGGTACAGACGCGTAGCAAAGTCATGGTAGACGATTCCGCTAAATACGCCGATGTCCTTGCCGCACAACGACGTCGGGTCGATCCCGGCCCGCTCGAACACTTCCCACGACGTCTCCAACAGCAACCGCTGCTGCGGATCCATCGCCAACGCCTCACGTGGCGAAATCCCAAAAAAATCCGCATCAAACGACGCCATATCGCGCAGAAAACCACCCGCACGAACGTACGACTTCCCCGGCCGATCAGGATCCGGATCAAACAAACCCTCCAGATCCCATCCACGATCTGTCGGGAACTCGGAAATCGCATCTACCCCGTCCGACACCAACCGCCACAAATCCTCTGGTGAACACACTCCACCGGGAAAACGACACGCCATCGCCACAATCGCGATCGGCTCCCGCTTCTCCTCCTCGACCGCGCGCAGACGCTTCTGGACACTGCGATGCTCAGCGAGCACGCGCTTGAGGTATTCACGAAGCTTGTCGTCGTGTGCCATAACAGGTCAGCTCCTTGACTTGGCTCGCCGTGTTCGCGGCAGTCAGTGCTCCGTGCGGCCGAACTCACTGTCGACGAGGTGGAAGATCTGGTCGTCGGTTGCCCCTTCGAGGTCGAACTCCTCATCAGCGCCGGGCGCGCTGGTCAAGGATTCCCAGGTGGCAACCAGTTCCCGCAATCGCGCGGAGACCTTTGCGTGCAACTCCTCGTCGTCGGCCGCGCTCGCGAGTGCATGTTCCAGCGTGTCCAACTCGGCCAGCACGGCCGGGGACGCTGCGACACCCAGGGTGTCCAGTTCTCTGAGCAGGTGGTCGGCCAGTGCTTTCGGATTGGGGTAGTCGAAGACGACGGTAGGCGGGAGGCGTACTCCGGTGGCCGCGGTCAAGCGGTTGCGTAGTTCGACCGCGGTCAACGAGTCGAACCCGACCTCCTTGAACGCCCGTCCCGCCGTGACCGTGCCCGTCGTGGAGTGGCCCAGCACTGTGGACGCTTCGGTCCGCACCAACTCCACAAGGACACGAGACTGCTCGGCTTCTGGAAGCCCGACTAGACGCTGTACCAGCTCCGACACCGGCCGCTCGGCTCCGGTCGCGGCCTCGCTGTCGGACCCGCTCACGGCTTGGCGCACCTCAGGGAGCTCCGCGAGCAGCGGACTGGGACGCAGCGAGGTGAACCTTGGCGCGAACCTATCCCAGTGCATGTCGGTGACGACCACGCAGGTCTCGTCGTGCTCAACGGCTTGCACTAGAGCGGAAACGGCCATGTTCGGGGGCATCAGGGACAGACCTGCCTGCGAGAGCTGGATTTGGATCTGCGGGGAGAAGGTGGACATGCCACCGCCGTCCCAGGCGCCCCAGGCAACCGATGTCGCGGCGAGACCACGTGCCCTGCGTTGCTCCGCCAACCCGTCAAGGAACGCGTTCGCCGCCGCATACGCGCCCTGGGTGCCACTGCCCCAGATGGCCGCGTTCGACGAGAACAACACGAACGCATCCAACGGCTGGTCGCCGAGCAGTTCGTCCAAGTGTGCGGCGCCGGCTGCTTTGCCCGACAGGACGTCAGCGAACTCGGCCATACTGATGTCGTTCACTGTGCCCGGCGTGGGCACCCCGGCCGCATGCACGACAGCGGTCAGCGGGCGTTCCGGTGGCATTGCGGCAAATACTCGGGCCAGGTCTGCCCGGTCTGCCACGTCACAGGCAGCAACGGTCACCTCGGTCCCCAACTCGGCCAGCTCCGCGGCCAGCTCCGCGGCGCCCTCGGCCTTGAGCCCACGCCGGCTGGTCAAGACCAGGTGCTCGGCACCGTTGGTCGCCAACCAGCGCGCGACGTGAGCTGCCACCCCACCGGTACCGCCGGTCACCAACACGGTGCCCCGTGGCGTCCACTGGCGGACACCCGCGCTGTCCGCCAGTGGTGCGCGCACCAGCCTGCGCACGAACGTCCCTGGGGCCCGCACCGCGAGCTGGTCCTCACCGTCTACGCCGCCCAGCACCGCGGCGAGACGCCGCACCGCCTGCTCATCCATGACCTCGGGTAGGTCAACCAGCCCGCCCCAGCGGCTCGGATGTTCCAGCGCAGCCACCCGCCCAAGTCCCCATACCGACGCCTGTTCCGCGCTGACCACCCCGTCCTGCGCGGAGACAGCCACCGCGCCTCGGGTGACACACCACAGCGGCGCGTTCACCTCGCTGTCGCCCAACGCCTGGATCAGCGTGATCAATCCAGCCATACCAATGGTCAACACCGGAAATTCCGGGTGCCTACGCTCCTCGAGGGCGAGCAGGGACACCACCCCGCTGACCTCACCGACCTCGGCGAGGACCTCACGGATTTGTTTGGTGAGCATGAGACGGTCCACATCGCACCCATTCACCGTGAACCGTTCGAGACGGGCGCCGTGAACGGCCAGACCGTCGAGCAAAGTCGTTACCGTGTGCTCCGTCGGCACCACTACCAGCCAGGTTCCGGACAACGCCGGCTCGTCGTTGTCGGCGATCGACTTCCACCTGATGCGGTACCGCCACGAGTCCACGGTGGACTGCTTGCGGCGCTGGCGACGCCATGCCGACAAAGCAGGCAGAACCACGCCCAGTGCGGATTGTTGATCATGACCGTCGAGGGCGAGAGTTGTGGTCAGTGCATCAAGGTCCTCCCGTTCCATCGCGGACCAAAACCTGCTCTCCACCTCGTCGGTGGCCAGGGGATCGGAAGCGGGAGCCTCAGCCTCCTCCAGCCAGTAGCGTTGGTGTTGGAAGGCATACGTTGGGAGCTCGACCCGCTGGCCCGCACCCACCAGGGCCGACCAGTGCACGGGCAGGCCACGCACGAACAACTCCGCGGCGGAGGCGGTGAAC
>JBOHFG010000413.1:0-11160 GCA_050699575.1 Pseudonocardiaceae bacterium | reverse complement strand
CGGTCAGGACCGCGATGTGATCGGCGGCGGTGAACGAGCCGGCATTGCCCGGTCGCTGCATCACCGCCAACGCGTCCCCGATGTTGGAGCACCAGCTGGTCAACGGGTGAAACCCGAACCCGCCCTTATAGTGGCCCGCCGCCTGGGCCTTGGGGCTGGCGGCCTCGATCAAAGTGGCGTCGACCCGGACGACCAGCACCGGCCGCGGCCTCCCACCGGGCTCGGTAGCGGCTCGGGTCAGGTCCCTGCCGGCAACCCGCACCGCGGGCAGCTGCCCGTGCCGGGCCACGATCGCCTCCCACGCCCTGGCCCGCGCCGCCGCAGTGGCTCGGGCCAGCCGCCGCCCGGGCAGCCCGTCGCCACCGAGTCGCTCGGCCAGCTCGTCGAGCACTCGCAACATCGTGGAGTCCGAGGCGCCACCCCCGGGACCGAAGATCTCCTCTTGCGCGGTCATCGCCTCGATGTCCGACAGGCACGTCGCCCCGGCCGCCAACGCGCACGTCGCATCCACCAGCGCCCGACCCCGATGCCGCAGCGGGACGAACCCCGCCCGCGCCACCACCTCGGCCAGGCCCGTGGTCAGGCCGAGCCGGTCGGCCAGCAACCGCGGCAGCACCACCCCCGCCTGAGCTACCGTCCCGGCCCCACCGACCTCGACCTCCAGTCTCTGCGACCATGCCAGCGCGGGATCGCCGATCAGTCGCCGGGTGCCTGTAGCCTTCACCTCCAGGGTGTCCCTTCCTCGGGTTGATGCAGATCTCGACAATCCGCATTCTCCCAGGCCAGGGACACCCTTCCTCGTCCCGACACCCCGAAAAACCGTGATCAAAATTTCGACGTGAATACCCGAGGCCGACGGGCCTTGCTCCAGGATGCCCCGGGCTGGGTGCGAGAGTGGTGGGTCATCTCGTGGCGCGGGTATCCCGTCCCGTCGGCGCCGAGGGTGTAGCAGGCCAGGCGCAGAGGTCAAGGTCGTTCAGCCGTCGGGTGCTCCACCTTGACCTCTGCGCCTGGCCTGCTACAGGACGAGCCCGCTGACGCGACGGGATACCCGCTTCCCCCACCTTCTTCGTGCGAGCAGAACAACCACCGTCGTGCTGTCTGCGTGCTGTAACGAGGGGTCAATAGCGGTCAGCTGCGGTACACCGAGGTGCAGGCCATTCGCAGGTCAGTGGGCATCGCCTGGCAGGGTAGATAGATTCCCAAGCTCTAGACGCGGGTTCGATTCCCGTCACCCGCTCTCTTGCAAAAGCACCAGGTCCGTGGACGGTCTGTGATGAATTTTTCTCATCCCAGCCATTCCGTCAAGATGTTGCGCAGTATCTTCACGCCGTCCTCATCAAGGGCAATCACGCATTCACCGGTAACATGGGGATCGAGCACAATCATCCCGCCCTGCATGCTCACCAACAGGTTGGCGAAACCCGCCGGGCCCCGGTGCAGCCCGCACGTCGCGGGTATCGCCTTGCGACGGTCCTTGTTCGGGCCCTTGGTGTAGTAACTGTGCCAGTCCATCATGATTTCCCCCTTGATTGTGAGACACTTATTCCGGTCTTCGGTCACTGTCTGCGGTGGACCCCTGCCACAGCCGACTTCACCGCCGTCCCGGACACCGCCGCCGACTTGCCGGCACCGTCCTGCTCGTGCTGGTGGTGGCTCCCGGGGCCGTCATGCCACGGCGCGGATGACTCCCGGACCGCGACTCGCCTGCGCCGGCACAACGACGGCCGGGCCCGGCATCAATTCCGCGCATCGCTGCGCGAACCGCAACGCGGCGGTGGTATTGGCGGCAAGCTCACGGGTGAACTGCGCCGCAAGCTCGACGCCGCCCAGCTCGTTATCGACCTGCACCGACAACGTGCCGCCGGTACCACTATCCGCCACGAGCTGCGGACGGCCGGTCGCCTCGTCGTGACCCGAGCCGTACCGCCAAACCTCGGGTGAACCCAACGTGCAACACCATGATGTGCTCCTTCCACCTGCCCCGCGGGTGGGTGACTACCCGCCGGATGCAGCTTGCGGGCTAGGCTGGCAGAGCGCCACACAATGCGGGATGCGCGCATGACATGCGCATATTCAGGAGGGGACCAGGACCGTGCAGACCTTTGGTGACACGCTGCGCCAGCTGCGAGCCGACGCCGGTCTCACCCAAGGAGAGCTGGCCAAACAGGCCAATTCGAGCCAAAACCAGATCAGCCGCATCGAGCAGAACCTGTTCACCCCCGACGACGCGACCGTCCAACGCCTGGACCGGGCACTCAACGCCAACGGCGAACTCATCGCAGCCTACACCAGCGTGCGAACACCCACCTCTGACCCCGGACGTGATCCGCTGATCTTCAGCGACCTCTTACGGAAAATCCACCGCACTGACGTCGGCCGCGACACGATCGACCAACTCACCGTCATCACCGAGCAGTTATGTTGCGAGTACGTTTCACGCCGCCCCGAGGAGCTCCACGAGGACGCACATCACCAGCTCGAATACGTCCAACGCCTGCTGGAAGGGCCCACCCGGCTCAGCGAGCATCGGGACCTGCTGGTCATCGCCGGGTGGCTCTCCCTGCTGATCGGCTGCGTGAACTACGACCTTGGCCTGGCCCGGCACGCCGAGACCGCCCGGACCGCCGCCGCCCAGCTCGGTCGGGAAGCCGGCCACGGTGAGATCATTGCCTGGTCATTCGAGATGAGCGCCTGGTTCGCGCTCACCCAAGGCCGTCTTCGATCGGTTCTCGACTACACCGACGCCGGCATTAACGCTGCCCCCAACTCGTCCGTTGCCGTGCAGCTCGCCGTCCAAGCCGCTCGGGCTCACGGGCGTATGGGCAACCGCACCGAAGTCCGGCGCGAAATGGACCAGGGTTTCCGCTTGCTAGGCGGCCACGAGCACCCCACTCGGCCAGAAAACCACTTCGTCATCGACCCTACCAAGTGGGACTTCTACACGATGGATTGCTACTGCATCGCTGGCGACAACACCCGCGCCGCCGAGCACGCCCACGAAGTGCTCCGCTTGTCCCGACGGCCAGACGGCAGCGACCGCAGCCCCATGCGCGCCAGCGAAGCCCACCTTACCCTCGCGATCGTGTCTTTGCGAGACGGCGACATCGACCGTGCCACCGACTGGGCACGCAAGGCGTTCCAGGCCGACCGCAAATCCGTCAACAGCCTGATCATGATCACCGACGAGCTGTACCACGAAGCCCGCACACAGTGCGGCGATGACCCCGCGATCAACGACCTCAACGACGTCATCGCGTCCTTCTACACATCGATCTCCGACCGATAACCCAACACCACACCCGCCACAAACAGGGTTCGTGCGCTGCCGAATCCGCCTCTATAGGATCAAGCACGCCGCCTACGGCGGCGCCGATGTGGCTGAGTTTGATCGTCTCACTCGCTTGCCAGCCGAACCGGTCCCGCTTGCTGCACGCGGCCTGGCGGCTGTGCTCGCGCGGACCGTCCCGGCTGGCGGCAAGTCAACTGCGGTGGCTTGTGCTAGATGGTTCCGTTGTCGGCGGCCCGTCGGTACCAGGAGGCTAATTCACAAGCCTCAACCGGTTGTGTTGAGGGCCTTGCCCCCGGGCTGCCGTGTGGTCGGGCTGGCGCCAGGTTGACGAGATACCACACAGACCCAGCGTGCAAGATCATGGTGATCCGGCCGCCCCGCTTGAGGAGCCTGGCCGGGAAAGCTCCTGACCACGAGTGCGAAGTTCACCTGATAGGAGCAGGACTACCTGGCCTTTTGCCCTCCCTGGTTTTGCCGCCGAGGCGCCAGCAACCCCTGGAGGACTGGAGTTAATGGACAGTCCAATGGACAAGATCCACGCCGACAACGAGCCAGCCGGAGTCAATCGCTCACCTCGTTGCTGCTGAAGATCCTCGCAGTGTGTAAACAATCGCGCCGTCCTGGGTGTCGGCCGTGCTCCCTAGCATCGGGCACAGCGCCCCCACCACCGTCGGCGACCTCGGGGCCACGCCTCGACACGAAGGACGGCACACACCTGTTGCGAGGAGTGCTCAAGTTACTGGCCGCCACACCCGCGGTGAGAGCCCACCACCCAGCAGCGTGACACTCCACGGACCTGAGCCAAGCTCTTCCCGACGGTCTTCAAGCGCCTGTCAATGGCGGACGACAAGGTCAAGCTGCTGGTGTGAGCCCATGTCCTTCTTGTCGATGGTTCCCAGCGGAATCTCTGGCAGATGGGGATGACCGGCGTAGATGACATCGTCCCGGGTGCTCGCAAGCAGCTTGCCAAGACCAAGGGCGCTCTCATCCACAAACCATCGAAGCGCCACCTCCCCGAGTACCCTTCAGGCGATCCGCGCCAGACTCAGCTCGAAACGCAAGGCCTGCTCCACTTGAGCGACCGTGAGATCGAACAGATCGGCGATCGTCCCGGTAGACTCGCCGGCTCGAAACTGCTCAGCGACCACCTCCGTCGGCACCGCCCGCACCACCGGACGCCCGTACTGATGCAGCGGATCGAGTGTGACCAGCCCCCCGAACTGCACCGGGACCACGGCGTTCGCCTCGCGGTCGGTGTCGCCGACGTACTGGAGATCGCCGACAAAGCTTTTCACCGGGGCAGACATCATTGCTTGCCCGCTGTGGACCACCACGAGCAGCTCATGGCCGGTGATGCCGACCTCCTGCTGGACATGACGGACAAGCTCGCGGCCGTCGATGTCAAGAAACGGCCTGGCGTGCGCGAGCGGATACCTGCCGAACTCCTCGCGCAGCCGAACCACGGCAGGACGCAGACGGTGCATCGACGCACCGCGTGCGCGGAACTCGGCGAGCAATCTCGTCTCGACGAACTCCCCCCAGGTCACTTCCTCATCGCGGGTGCGTTCGGCTCGAACGACCGGCGGGTAGTGCACCCTGCCACGGTCGTAACCGTCGATCCACCGGCGTGCCGTACCAGGTGGCAACGCGAGAAGCCGGTCGACGTCCGGGAGGCCGTAGACGCGGCGATCGAGCAGCGAGACCGTCACCGCTGAATCTTGTCACGGATCTTGGAGCGAACACGCCACTTCGTGGACACGGCGCGTCCAAGCCGGACTTGAGGCCTTCTGGACGCGTCGTGGATGGCTGAGGGTCGGCCTCTTCACGGGCTTCGGCCTCGACTTGCTGGCGACGCTCGATGCGATCGGCGCACGGGAGTTGCCCGCGGTTGACGCGGCCCGGGCGGCGGAGCGGGAGTTGGCATGGGCGCGCGCATCCGCTTCCTGCCCGAGGTGTGATCCTCTCAGCCAACGCAGCAGTGCCCTTGCGGTCGGCTGACAGTGTTTACTCAGGTCACAAGGGTAGAGCACAGTGTGGGGCTAGGAGAAGTGAGTGTCAGCATCGCTGGGTGGATGGAAAACCGACGCGATTGGCGCGGCAGAGCAGTTGCTCAGCCTGACACCCGGATCCTCTGGGCAGCATCGATGGAAGTCCATCGGTCAAGCGAAGGCTAGTGCGGAGCCGGGCTGGCTGCAGCTCGACCGACGCGGCGATCCGATCAGCCCGGACACCCTGAATGATCTGTGTTTCGCCGCCAATGGTGGTCCAGACGTCGCAACCGCGTATCCGATTGAGACATTTCGCCAGGTTGACGACGTGTTCTTAATCAAGGAGCCCCCAGCGTTGCCCGCCGGGAGTCGAACGGTGTGGGTTAAGAGCACGTCGCTCCGGTTGCTGGTCGAGAAGCTGCTCACCGGACTCCGTGAGTCCGGCACGGCCCCCATCGCCGATGCATTCGCTGCGGGCCGCTTGGCCACCGCTGCCAAACATGGCATCCCGGAATCGCCAGGACTGGTGGGCGCTCAGATGGAGGCTTACCGCGCGTGCCTCAGCCCGGGCGTGCGGCTGGTGTGGGGGCCGCCCGGCGCCGGTAAGACCAGGGTGCTTGCCCGGGCGATCGAGGATCTGGTAACGCAGGGAAGCGCGTTCTGTTGGTGTCCACCGCGAATGTTGCCGTGGACAACGCGCTGCACGCCGTGGTGAAGGCGATGCGCCCGGGTAGGGGAATCGTGGTTCGGGTCGGGCCGCCGCATCTCGCCGAAGTTGCCAACAACCCGGACGTTCAGCTACAACAACTGACTGCGGCCGCGTCCAGTCAAGTTGATGAGGAGCGACTTGCGATCGAACAGCACCTTGCCGACTTGGACAACCTTGCGGCGCAGGTCAACGCGTTGTCGGAACGCGTCGGCGGATTCAGTTCTTCTGCGTACCAAGCTGTGTCCCAGCGGATCAACAACGGGCGGCGATTCGAGGAACTCACTATCCAGGTCCGTGACGCCGAGCAGGTTTGGAAGGCAGCCGGCCGAGATGCAGCTGCGGAGCGGGCGGGCGCGCAGCATGCCAGGAAAGAGGCGGAACGCGTCGTCGAGGCTAGGGATGCGTTACGCAAGATCGATAAGTGGACTGATCAGCTTCGTTGCCTTGAACTCGACAACGAGAGCAAGCGAGCGGAGCTGACATCGGCCGAGCTCCGTTTGAGAAACGCTTCCGGCTGGTGGGCAACAAGAAGCGCGACCACAAAAGAGCGACCCAGGAGTTAGCAGGTTTCGCGCAACTGGCGGGTGAGCAGCGGCCTCGGCTGGCCGCGCTGATCACGGAATATGAGGCGAAGGTCGGGCCAATCACCCGTGACCACATCGAACGTGTCGATGCCGACCTCAGACAGGCCGACTGGGCAGCCGAACAGGCGAATCAGGCCGAGGCTTCGGCGGCAGCTCAACTGCGGGACCTGCGCGTCCGGTGCCAGACCGTACGGGACGCCGGCCTGCCCACGTCGGATGATCGAAAATTCGTTAGCAAATGTATGGCCGACGACCTGCCCGCCGCGTTCGAACAGCTGCAACGTGTCAAAGGCCAGCAGCGTCAGGGTGCATCCCGTCGCGGCCCCGGAAAACCTGCAGCTCATGGGTGCTGTTCACGACCAACCGCAACAGCGGTCCGAGAATCCTTGGTTCTGGGCGCCGAACACCTCCAGCCGCATGCCGAGGTCGAGTTGACGCAAGGGCCCATCAAGTCGTGGGTAAGAGTTACAGGCCGGGCTGAACTCACCCTCGAGGCCGCCTGGATCACGCCAGCCTCGGCGGCTGACCGTCTCTCTTGCTGCCCGGGCTGAGTAGCTGACTAGTACCGGCGGCGGCGAGTACCCCGCCCGCGAAATGCATCCTTGACCTTCTCGCCAACCTGCTTCAGGTTGCCCATCACCTCATCGGTGCTGCCCTCGGCCTGAAGACGCCTGTTGCCGGTAACCTCGCCAGTATTCCGCTTGACACGGCCACGCAGCACCTGAGCCTTGTTCCTGAACTTATCCGCGAAGCTCACCATAGCCTCCTTACCTCGTCGTCGAGGGTGACCCGGACCAATGCTCGGGACGCCGCCGACTCCTCCGAACATACCCCGATCGGAACCGTGCCAATTGTGATGTTCCGATCAGCTGGGACCCGATGACGGTGACCCGACCGGCCATAGCCCATGTCCTGGGGAGGGGCCACGGGTCAAGCGTTGCGCGGGTGGCCCCTGGTGAGGGCGCTCAGGAACCGGAGCACGGGCTGTTCGACAGCGACTGGGTGGTCGATCATCGGCCAATGGCCGCTGTCGTCGAGGACGACGACTTCAGCGTTCGGGAAGGTCTCACGTTGGCGTTGCGCGTAGCGGGCGGACAGGTACGGGTCACGGGCACCCCACACGACCAGCGCCGGGCGATCGAGCGACCGCAACCGGTCGTGCAGGTGCACTGATGAGATGGCAAGGTCGGTGGTGGCGCGGTAGAGCCGCAACACTGCGAGCTGGATGGCCGGGTTCTTCACGTCGCGGTACATGCGCTCAAGCACATCACGGGGCAGCCCACGGGGATTGCCGTGGCGCATCAGCAGCCGAAGCGCCGGGAAAGTGGCCGTGCGCAGGAAAACTTCACCAAGTATCGGGGTGCGCCAGATGCGGGCCAGGTAGTGCCAGCGGTAGCCGGGCAGTACACCGGTGTTGATCAGCGTCACGCTGGCGAACCGGTCGGGGTGATCGGCCGCCCAGGTCAGTCCCCACGGGCCACCGAAGTCGTGCAACACCAGGTGGGCACGCTGAATACCCAGCTGGTCGAGGATCCCGCCGAGGTGCCGGGCATACCCGTCAACGGTGTAGTCGAAGCGATCGGGCTTGTCGGCGCCACCGTAGCCGGGCATGTCGGGCGCGACCGCGCGGGCGAACGCGCCGATGCGGGCGACCAGGCGCCGCCAGTCCTGCGCCGGGCCCGGATTGCCGTGCACGAACACGACCGCCTCACCCGCGTCGGCCGGCCCGGCGTGCAGGTAGGGGCTGTGGACCCCGGCGACGGTGACGGCGTCGGAGATGACCGGGACCAGCCGTTCAGCTCCAGCAGGGACCATGGTGGCCGCTCCTCTGTGACCAGTTAGCTTGCTGCGGGCACCGGTGGGCGGGCGGGAAGCACGGAGTTCGATGGCGCGCTCTCGCCATGGGGTCGGGTTCGGGCGGCGGCGGCCAGCACCCGGGGGGCGAACAGCGACGCCGGACGGGAGAGCAGGCCAAAGACCTGCATGTAGGTGTCGGCAATGGCGGGATCCCGGGTGGTGGCGACCACGACCCGGTCAAGATAACGGTACTGCAGCCGCATCACAGCGCTCACCCGCGCGCCGGTGGTGGTGGGGTAGCGCAGGTCCTCCCCGGTCGACATCATCCACGGGTCGGCGTTGCGGCAAGCCAGACGCCGTTGACAGCGTCGGGCCAGCCCGTCGAGATCGTCAGCCGGCCGCCGGCGCCACTGCTCGCGCAGGCAGGTGTCCAAGGTCTCGGCGGCTACGGCAGCGGTGCTCATACCCTGACCATAGATCGGGTTGAACGCGCAGACCGCGTCACCGAGCACGACGAACCGCTCCGGCCAGCGACGCATCCGCTCGTAATGCCACAGCCGGTTTACCGTGCCACGGTGACCGCGGATCGCGGTCATGGGTTCGGCGGCCGCGAGCACGTCGGCGATGACCGGGTGCCGCAGGCTGCGGGTGAAGGCAGCAAAACCGTCCTCATCGGTCGGCGGGTGCTGGCCACCCGCCCCCATCAGCCCCACCATCCACTGGCCGTCCTCGATCGGGAACAGGTAGCCGGTGCGTGGCATAGACGGCGGCTGGGAGATCAGCATCACCACCTGCCAGTCCGCACTGAACCCGTCCGGGATGCGGTAGATCCGGGAAGCGTACGCAACGTTCGGGTCGACGTGCGTCTTCGTGGGCGTGCCGTAGCCGCCCTCTACGAGCCAGGCCGGGGCGCGGGAGCCACGGCCGCTGGCGTCGACCACAAGGTCGGCGTGGAGCTGCCGATGGCCGCTACCCGCGTCATCGAGCGAGCGCAGCGCCGTGCCGGTGACCTGCCGGCCGTTGCGCGAGGTGAGCAGCGACGTCACGTCGTGGCGGTCGAGGATCGTCACGCCCGGCACTTCCCGCAGCCGCCGACGCACGGCCCACTCCACCAGCGGCCGACTGGCCGACAGCAGCGGCCACCCGGTGGCCCGCCGGTCCAGCCAGCCGGCCGGGGTCAGAATGAGCGCATCAGTGGGCACGCGCATAGACACCGCCCCGGCAGCCACCAGCTCCTGACCATAGCCAGGGAACAGCCGCTCCACGATCTCCCGGCCCCGGGGCAGCAGCGCATGCAGCTGGTGTCCCTGCGGGACGCCCTTGCGAGTCTGGGCGCTGTCGGGCAGCGCGTCGCGCTCAACGAGCGTCACCTGCTCGAAATGGTTGGCGAGCACCCGCGCGGCCAGCAAGCCAGCCATGCTCCCGCCAACCACGATGGCGTGACCGGCGTTGGCGAGTGCGGCGCGGCCTCCCCATGGCTCGCTGACATCCGGTGTACGACTCATGAGGATTTCCTTCCCCGAACGGTGCCCCGATCACGTCCTCTTTATACTTCCGTACTGGTCTTGCTAGAAGAGAGCTGGACGATCGCTGCTGATACCACGTCGTGTGTTTCCCACCCCCGCGACGAGATCAGCAGCAACGAGTGACCACGGGCAACGAGCCGTCAGCGGAAGCGGCGCGACGAGTCCGCACGGGTCGATGCTCACCAGCACGTAACCGCAGCTCATCAGCACGTAATGAGACTCTTGGGCAAACAAACGCACGGCCGATCCGCGTTCAGCCCCACCGCGTATCAAGCGGTTCCCAGCGATACTCCTCCAGAAACTCCGCGACCAACCGCCATCGTCGCGGCTCATCAGCTCCAGTTAGCAAAACACCGAGCCGTACCAAGCTCAGCGGCTGGTACGCCTGACCACGACCGCGATCATCCACATTAACGACAGTAGTACACCCACAAGCCCGCTCCACCGTGCCAACGACCAGGAATTGCCCCGCGCCCCAGTGTCGGATCACGCGCGTGCTGGTTAAGCGTCACCGGGCCGGACGCGTCGGCCGAGCCTCGACGAGTGTCCGCTCTGGTAGCTTCGGACGACATGACGGATGAGCGCGCAGGGGAAGCCTACGAGTTCGAGGAGAGGTTGACTGTCATCGGGCCCAAGCTCAATCCGAGTGAGATCGTCCCGGACTTCACCCTTGACCACTTCGACGGCCAGGCGATCCAGAGTGTCACCCTGGCCGACTCGGACGGCTCCATTCGCATCCTGAACGTCGTGAACTCGCTCGACACGCCGATCTGCAACATCGAGACCAGGCGGTGGGAGCAGCTCCGCTGCACGCTGCCGGGGGACGTGGTGGTTCTGACGATCAGCATGGACCTCCCCTTCGCCCAGGCTCGGTGGGGACAGGGCGCCGACCTCGGCCACCAAGCCCTCTCGTCGCACCGGTCCGAGGAGTTCGGGCGGAACTATGGGGTACTGATCAAGGAGTGGCGCATGCTGCAGCGCGCCGTCTTCGTCCTTGATCCGGACCGCCGGCTCGTACACGCCGAGTATGTGGACGATCAGATGCAGGAACCTGACTACCAGGCTGCGGTTGACGCCGTGCGCTCAGTGACCAGCTGCTAGCTCTTCCCGCGCTGCCGACGGTGGACTGGTTGCGCAGCGGGTGACATGCATCCGGCTCGCCGCTAGCAAACCTACATATGTTGTTCTAAGCTGGGTCGCATGCGGAGGAAGACACGTGCGCTGATCCAGGTGGCGATGGCCCTGCTGGACGATCCCAGGGGTC
>JBOHFG010000412.1:0-1639 GCA_050699575.1 Pseudonocardiaceae bacterium | reverse complement strand
GGGTACCATCTCGATCATTCCCTTTGGTGGTCGTATCTTGCATCAGAAGGGATTGTCTTCGGATCCGACCTGGTCAGGCAGCTGCCACACACGAGTTTGAGGCGCCGCTTCCCCGCCACGCTGACCTGGTGACCTGCGGTTTCTCGCCCATCTGATGCAATTCCCGAGACTTGGTGTAGATCGAGGTGGTGCTCGCGTGCTCGTGACCAGCCTGTTCCTGCACGAACCGCGGGTCGAAGCCGTCCTCGATCAGGTGCGTGACGTAGGAGCGGCGCAGCGAATGAAAATCCAACCCCGTATCCAGGCCGAGCGTCTCCCGGTAGGCGACGAACCGGGAGTTGAGCCGCTGACAGCCCACCCGCGTCCCGCGTTCGGAGGGCCACGCGGCCGGGTTACCCTCAGTGCCGAACAACGGGCGGACCTCGGTGAACCACTCCTCGAGCACCTCCGGCGTCTAGACCCACACACTCAGCACGCTGCGCTGCTTGGGTGGTGAGCCCTTCTTCGCCTTGCCGAACCGGACCCGGCACAGCCCGTACTCGCCGAACTCGGGCCCGTGGACGTTGCGGCCGAAATCCGCCAGATCGAGCATCCTGGTCTCGTTACGCCGCAGCCCGAACGCGTAGGCGGTCTTGAACAGCGTCGCGTCGCGAAACGCCGGCAGCCAGCCCTTCCGGCCGAACGCGCGGATGCGGGCCACCCGCTCATCACAGTGCGCGAAGAAGGCGTGCAGCTCCTTCTTGGTGAAGGCACGCTTTTTCGCATCGGCCTCGTTGCCTTGCACGTGCGCGGCGGTGTTCCACTCATGCACCACCTGCACCGGGTGGCTGCCGAAATGCTTCTCGCAGGCCGCGGCCCATTCATAAGCCGGGTCAGTGACAAAGTGGCAGAACATCCGCACGGCCTCGGAGTACGACCGGATCGTCGAGCGCTTCAACTCCCGCAGCGAGCGCAGGTCCCCGAGCCACTCATCGACCATCGCCGGCGACCACTGCCACGGGAACGCGTTCACGTACGTTACGAACGCCCGCACCGCGTTCTCCCGGCCCTCGACCGTCGAGCGGGCCAGATTCCGCGCTAACTGCTGGTTGGCGAACCCCGCCAGCATCGCCGCGAAGATCTGGTCCTCCGGCCGCAACAACGACACCTCGTCCACCAGATGCAGCCTCGCCGCACCCGGCACCACCCCGATCGACCCCATCACCACCACCCTCCGTCACACGCATCCAACGCGACAAAGCCGCATCGGATGCGAGCCGGCGGAAACCCGCAGGCCAACCAGCCATCCGGGCCACACAACGGGGCCGAGAACCAGCCGGGTGCACCCGCTACTCTCAGCGCCGAGCCAAAGAACCACCGCAGGTAGAACAGCCAAATCCGGCGCCAGATGAGCGCCATTCGCTAACTGTCACCAATTCGCATCGGATGCAATTGGGAGACCGACCAAAACCGTGGGAGATCAACTGTTCGAGTGCCCGGTGGTCCTCCGGCGTCGCCAGGAGCGGATCTCCGTATCACTATGCGGATCACAGTGATGACCAACATGGCCAAGAGCCTGCGCTGCCCACCACCCGACCCCGACTTCCCATCGTCATCGCCACTCGACCTCGCGGCCGAGGTCGCTAGCCAGCTGGAGAGC
>JBOHFG010000411.1:0-3720 GCA_050699575.1 Pseudonocardiaceae bacterium | reverse complement strand
GGGCATCCGGTGCCGGGTGACCCGGCCTGGCACGTCGGTCCGGGCGGCGACGGCGATCCCAGCGCCACCTGATCCCCGGCTCGGCCACCGGTTGAGCGCTGTCCCCCCGTACCCGCTCCCGGCGGCCGGCCGGCCCACCCACACCCTGAGGTGACCCACACGATGCCCGCCCAGGACCCCTGTCTGGACGTCCACGACACCGCCGAGTCGTGCCCGGGATGCGGGGCCACTACCGGTGTGTTGCGGACCACCGGCACCGCACCGACGATCCAGACATGGTCGTGCACGACGTGCGGCCTGAACTGGGTGATCAGCGCGGTCAACCCCCACCTGCGTCCGGCGCACCTCGCCGACCTGGCAGCGGCGGCCGGGGAGATCTGGCGGCTGCGCTGGGCGCTGCGGCAGGTGATCACCCTGACCGACGACGCGCCCACGCTCACCGACCAGCAACTGCGAGACCGACTGCTCACACTGGCCTCGCGTGCCCGGTGACCGGACCTGCGTGACACTGGGGTGAGCCCGCCGTGCCGACCCGCCCACCGCGACCCGAAGCAGTGCTGCCGGCCCGGACCGTGGAATGGCTGGCCAAGCACCCCCACCAGCGCAGGTTCGTCCACTCGGTGTGGGAGCGGCTCGCTGAGCTGGAACGGTTCGGGTGTCCCACGGCGCCGATCGATGCCGTGCGCTCGATCTTGCTCGATCACCAGCCCGTTACCCGCGCGGGCCGCTGCCACGGCTGCCGCCGCCTCAACTGGGGCCACCGCGTCGTCTGGCGCTATCACCTCATCCCCGTCCCCCGGTGCCGCCGGTTCCCCTGTCTCGTGTGGTCCCGGATCGGTGTCGAGCTGCTGGAAAGTCCCGCCGAGCGCGGTCGACACCGCCGAGAGGCCCCCAGGTAGCGACCCCTTCCCGGGACCGATGCCCGGTCACCAAAACAGACGCTCGTGCGAGCCGGGGTTTCTCTCGACCTCGGCGCACGGTTCGTGCAGGTCAGAGGCAGTTTTACACCATGATCAGCAGTAATGGTCAAACTGGACATGGCGCGGCGATGCACTACGGGCGTGAACACCGACGCCACCATCGCCTTGCTCACCGAGATCTTCACCGGTACGTCATGCAGATGCTGCTGGCGGGACCCCAGACAGGCGAGACAAGAGCAAACCGGACGGTGGGGACAGCCCCTCGGCCCCCGAAATTGACTACCCACAGCAAGGTCATGACCGGAGCGTTGCCCGTTGTGGACCCAGAATCACTGGATCGGATATTTGAGCTGGTTGAGAGCGGGCAGCCCGATGACAGATGGGTCGTGACCGAGACTGCCGTCGTTAATCCTAAACAGCGGTATCGTGTTGATTATTCTCGACTCAATGAGTTGAACTGGAACGAACATGTAGGCGGAAAGGGCTGGGTGAACAGGGATGTGTTTGAACACGCTCTGGACGTTGGAGTATATCTCATTCGGGACAAATATGTCGATGGAGTGCTGCCAAGTTATCTACCGAGCCTTTGGCAGTCTCCTGGTCGGGATAAATCGATTGAAGTTGATTACCACGGGTAGATCTTGAGGCTTCCGCTCCTATGCGACACATGGGTGTTTATCCTTTCATGTTCGTATCATCTGTCCCATATAGGTAGCCGCGTCCTCATGAATGGTGATGTAAAAGAGTGTGGCAGCCGGGTGAGCCAGGAGCGCCACGAGTTGACGCAATGCCGTCGCCCTCACCGGGTTTGGAACCGTCACCAGAACGCGGGGCAAGACATCATCCGGGCCAGGCCCGTAGCGTCGGGCAAAGTCGAGGTAGCACGTGGGCGGGCAGCACACCGGTGATCTCGGCCAGCGCGGCGCTGTCACGGTGCCCGCCGTCGGCGTCGATCCCGTCGGCCCACACCGTCTTGGGCAAGGCGCCGATGGTGGCGCGTTCCCGCTCGGTGATCGCCCAGCTGACCGAGAAGCTGCTGCTCACTGCCTCTTCGTGCAGCCGGCGTCTGGCCCACGAGGCGACACCGTAGGGGCCGGACCAACGCGGGCAGCATCAACATGCTGTGTACATGCTGTGAATGGCGCGAGCGAAGGGGAATTCCGACGGACCCGCCCGACCCCTACGACGCGCTCCGCCGACTCGAAGCCGCACCACAAGATTATAAAAAGGTTTTTCGCTGACCCGTACTTGATCACGATGATGTTCTCTTGCCCAATGCATTGGTGATACTTGCCCTGAAGTTTGAAAACCATCGCATCCATTGGGCTGTTGGCGCGGCCGACGACCTCATGGAAGACGGGAAGCGCAAGCCCTGGGATTCCGCGTTGCCATTCGGTGTAATTCCGGCCGGCACGGTAAACCGGTGGGCGAAACAACATGAAGGAAACTGGCCCGTTCATTGCGCAGGACTGATGATCCGCACCGCTTCCCTCAGGGCCATTGACGGCTGGGCAGGAACACCCGTTGATGACGATATTGTAATGTTTTCCGCTTTATCTGAATTGAGTGACGGATGGAACGAAGAAACTGTTACATGGCCGTATCGTCAACATGAGAAATCAAACTCACAGATTGGATACATGGAAGTGCCTGGGTAATACCGGTCGACGTATCGCTCTCCAGCGGGCGGCGGCGCTCCGACATGCCAGCCTCCAATTCAACCCGACCACACCGCTCACATTCGGGCGCAACAGTACAGACGTACACGTAGGACGGAATTCCAAAGAGCCATCAACGGTGGTTCGCTTGTCGTTCTGGCCTCGGCCGTTGCGCTGTGGCCTGTTGAAGGTGGCCAACTGTGATTCTGGTAGATTGCTCGGCGGCCGACACTGCGACTGGAGGTTTCCGCATGCACGAGGATCATCCGGTATTCGAGGCGCCTACCAATCCGGATATATCAATCTGGAGATACATGGATTTGGCCAAGTTCCTCTCTCTGCTCGAAGATGAGGCCTTGTTCTTTGCTCGGTCGGACATGATGTCGGATAAATTTGAAGGCTCAACTACTCGAAAATCTCTTGAGTTTTCACGAGGTTATTTGGGTCCGGAGTTCGACGAGCTTCAGCGTACACTGTCTGTCGTACGTCAAAATTTGAAGGAGCATACGTACCTCAATTGCTGGCATATGTCGGAGTATGAATCGGCGGCGATGTGGAGTCTCTATCAGGTGGCAGGCCATGGTATCGCGGTTCGCTCGACTTACCGCCAATTTCGAGAGTGTCTAAGAACTGAAGATTCAGTCTATATTGGCGTAGTCAAGTATGTCGACTTTGACTCGGAAGTGATACCGGAGGGGAACACTCTTTACCCCTATATTCGCAAGCGGAGAAGCTTCGAGTTCGAGCGAGAAATTCGTGGGGTGTTGAGTCACCCGGGACAGGTTGTGCAGGATGGCACGGTACGGTGGGGTGGAGAGTCGGCTGGACCGCCCGGGAAGTCCGTTCCCGTGGACCTGGACAGGCTAGTTAACACCGTATATATAGCGCCGGATGCTCCCAGATGGTTCGCACGATTAGTACAGAGCTTGCTGGCCCGATACGGGAGGTCGTGGGTGCTCAAGCGCTCGGATTTGGCTGCCGACCCTATCTATTGAGACACCGACGCGAGAACACTGGCTCTCCTGACGTTTCTGTGGGTGGCTGTTCATGATCGTCCGGGGAGGGGTGGGCAGAGGCCGCCGCGGGTGAGGTCGGCCATGGCGATCAGTGATTCGGGGCTGTGGTAGCTATACGCCCGCCGG
>JBOHFG010000410.1:0-1718 GCA_050699575.1 Pseudonocardiaceae bacterium | reverse complement strand
CCACCTCGTACACGCCCATGCCAACGGCGATCACCGCCCACGGCACCACCCCAGCACCCCACACAAACCGCCCGCACACCCACGGGGCTTGCTTGAGCCGTGTGCGGCGACGAGTCGCATGCACGGTCCTTAGGAGGGTGCGGCGCAGTAATGCGCCGCACCTACCCAACTCCCACCAACCCACCAGACAGCGGGAACAAGCCATGAAACGCTTCACCTCACCCGGACACGCGCAACGATTCCTCTCCGCGTTCAGCGGAATATCATCCCACTTTCGGCCACGCCGTCACCGGCTCACCGCTGAGCACTACCGCCGGGAGATGGCCCTCCGATTCACCACATGGAACGAGGTCACCGGACTAGCCACGGCCACCTGACACACGGCACCGAGGACCGACCGATCCGCCCCAGCCATGCCCCCCTGCGTGATCCGACAACTCGAACTACCGAACAAGTTGACAACGCCGCCCGCGGTGCTGGCGGCGTGTGGGGTGGCGGTGGTGATGAACGATCTCCGCCCCCTACCGGGGCTGCATGTCCATGACCTGCACCGAGCACCCGACGTATCGCTTGGGCTCGTAAGTCATCACGGCGGTGGGGCTCCCAGCGGTTTCCACCACGATCTGCGCCACCTCGAGCGCGACCAGGTCCAGCGACCCTGCGTGGGCAGCCTGCTCACCGGTCTCCAGCGCGTTGGTCGCCGACAGTGCCAGCACCTGTACGGGGCCGGTGGGGTCGTTGAGCACCCAGGACAGGTCGGGATGCCGACCGCCCAGCTCGGCGCCGACGACTACCTGCGAGGCGGCGGGCACGATCAACAGCCGGCCGGTAGTGATCGCGTTCACGACCACGGCCTGAGCAAGGCGCGGGCTCAGCTCACGTTCGTAGGCGGCCAGGAAGCTGGAGTCGAGCAGCAGGGCGCGGGGCAAGCTCACGCGGCGTGGCCCGCGCCGAGCTGGTCCACGCGCGACAGGATGTCGCGGGCTTGTGCGTCGGCAGCCTGGTAGTCCGGCGCGTCCGGGTCGATGCCCCGGCGGGCTAGCAGCGCTGCGGCGACCTGCTTGCGGTTCTCGTAGGCCGCGCGGCCGCCGGGCAGCAGCCGGTCCAGTTCATGCGCCGGCAGCGCGGCCAGCGACTCGATGTCGACCTGGTCGCGCGCCGCGATCCGCTGGACCAGGTACTGGTCAGCGGGCGAGCGATCCGCGAACGCCGAAGCCGTCATGCCCCTGATGGTAGTCGGGTCCGACCTCGTTCTGGAACACCCCGCCCGTACGGGATCAGGCCGCCGACAGGAGCTGGCCACGACGTGGCTGATGAGAGCGGGGCAAACCGTGGGAGGCAGTGCTGAGCTGGGGCGTCAGTGCCGGCGGCCGAGGTCCGGGGCGGCGATGCTGATCCGCATTAGGGTGCTCAACGAGCAACTCACCCGCACTGGACTCACAGACCAACCGCGCTCGTAGCTTGCCTCCCACGGTTTGCCCCGCTCTCACCCATGACTAGGAGACCGACCAAAACCGTGGGAGATCAACTTTTACCGCTGCTCTCCGCGACCGTAATCGCGCCCGTGCACGGTGAAGCGGTGTGTCTGGGTGGCCTGGCATCCGGTCCGCCGCGGTCCTTCGGGGGCGCGGTTCGTGCCTGGATGATCCGCACCTGGCGGCGACGAAGGATCACCGGACGCCCGAATAGTTGATCTCCCACGGTTTTGGTCGGTCTCC
>JBOHFG010000409.1:0-8135 GCA_050699575.1 Pseudonocardiaceae bacterium | reverse complement strand
GTATTGTTTTCGGCGTTGTGGATCATGGTGTCTGGTGCGGGTGTGCGAATACCGCTGGTTTGCCCAGCTTTTCCACTGATGTATCTCCGGTCGGGCCTGGGGGAGGCGGGTGTTTGTGCTGGTCAGGCTCGGTGTGGTGGGGCGTGGGTCGCGGTGAACAGGTCGTTGAAGCAGTCTTGGTATGGCCAGTTGGTGGGCAGTCGGAGGATGATGCGGCGGGATCGCCGGGCGATCCGGGCGGGCACGGTGATCAGGTGGCGGCGTAGCGTGCCGGTACGGGCTTTGGCGTGAAACAGGCTGGCTAGGCAACCGGCGGCGCGGGTGAGGTTGTGGGCGATGGCGGCCAGCGCCAGCCAGGCCGCGTTCGCAGCAAACGATCCCGAGGGCATGTGTGCTAGGGCTGAGTCTTTGAGGTCGGCGTTGACTTGTTCGATGATCGCGTGTTCACGGTGTTGTTTTTCGGCTTGTACCAGTTCCACGACCGAGTCGGTGATGAACGCGTGATAACGCCACGCGGTGAACAACTCACCTTGACCGGCCACGACGTTTTTGTCTCTCACCCGCCGCACGATCAGCCGGACCGTAATCCGTTCGGATTTACGCCGTGACCGAAATGCGGTGTACGTGGTCTCGGCGATCTCGGCATCAGAGATCCACTGCTGGGTGTCCTCGTCGTAGATCGCGTGCGGGTAGGCGATCGGAACCCAGGCGTCCTGGCTGATAGCGTCGATCGCGGCCCGGACCGGGCGGGTCTGTTTCGTGGTGATCGAAAACCGGACCCCGGCCCGGATGCAGGTACTGACCACGGCGTGGTTGTCAAACGCCGAGTCCATCCGGGCCAGCAGCTCACCGGTGGCCCCGGCCGCTCGGGCGGTGGTGATCGCCTCGGCCACAAAGCTAGCCGCGCCCTTGGCCGAGCCCGCACTACCCCGGCGCAGCCGGGTGCCGGCAATGACCGGAGCAGCGATCGGCGTCGACAGCGTCGCCAGCAGCGGATGCAAACCTCGTACCCGGGTGTATCCGTAGTCCGCGCCTTGTTTGGCGTACCCATACACGCGGTTGATCGTCGAATCCACATCCAGAAACGAATACTGATCCGCGCCCGGCAACAACGGTGCGTTGCGGGATAAACCGGTGAGTATCTCGCGGGCCACAGCGTCGAGTTGGCGCACATTCCCCCAGGTGAACCCACGAAGAAACGTGCCCAACGTCGACGGTGCCCGGATACCACCAAACAGCCCCGGCAGCGCCCCGTGCCGGATCACTCCCAGATCATCGATCGAATCAGCGCCAGCCACCATGCCCGCCACGATCGAGGTAATCTTCGCCCCCGGGTTCGCCGCGCCACTACCCGCTGAAACGGGAAGCCGAACCCGCCGATCAGCGGTCGCATGCAACCCCGCACGCTCAGCCAGCCGCAGCACCGGCACCAGACCAGCACACGACACCAGGTTCGGCTCATCGAATGTCGCTGACACCGCCGCAGCGGTATGAGAAGCTCTCACCTCGTAGATGCCCTTCGCGCTCGGCCTGATGGACCCTCGACAAGTCCCATCATCCCAGCTCGGAGGGCATCTACCCCTAATCTGACACCCCTCACACCGCAATTTCGCCGGTGGATCCAGGCTTAGCGACCAAGTTCATCGGGGACAACGGCATGGCCACCAAAAACACGGATTCGTCTTCCACTCGGTGGCCAAGTTGATCATCGCCGCGATGGCCGACGTCAGGACCACCGTCGCCACCGTCGGGACCACTACTCGCGCGCCTCGACCACCACTCACGCTGACCTCCGGCCCCTTGACGATCGAGTCCTCCCACGTCAAGCCTGGCAGCCACCATGTGAGAAACACAGCCCCGGTGTATCCCGGGATGCACCACAGCCGTGTTCATACTGGCCAGGGACCCTTCGACAAGTGCAAACGCTTCCAGAGGACGAACCGCTTGTGGGAGGCGTTCCGTACAGGTCCGTGGAAGGGGCAGAGAAATGAGCGGTCATGTTCGGAACCTTGTCCGCGCACGGGAGACCCGCGTGACCGTCCAGGCCGAGCTCGACGGCCACCCTTCGACCTCGACGCCCTAGCTCGCCACTTCCCGGCCGGGCGATCCGTGCGTCGTCATCACCGGAGAGAGCTCGTTCCTCGAAGCCACCCCACTCGACGACGTGTTCAACGACGGCGGATGTCTTAGTCACCATCGCGAACGAGCACCTCGCGCAGCTCAACGGCTATGCGGTGATCGCCGACGCGGCTACCGGGCCAGCGTCGGGTCCCGAAGCTTCGGACAGGCTTGCGTACCGGGAATGGACCTACCATGACGGTTCTAGCGGTCAAAAGCATCCTCGGGTAATCCACGCTCAAGACGTTCGCAGAGGTCAACCAGCGCATCCCACAGTCCCCCCGAGCGTTGGACCTCGTGATAGCTCACGCCACGTGGACGCTCCTGCGGGAGAGGACGGAGCAGGTCTGCGTTGACGAGGCGCGTCACCACGAGTTTGACCAAGCTGTCGGTCAGTCCGGTGTGATGGGCGAGCATACGCACGGTGACGAGCGTGTCCGAGCTAGGCGTTTTGTCGGCAATGGCGGTCACGACTTCTACGAGGTACCGGTTGCCAAACACTGCCGCAGAACGCGTCCGGAGCGTGTCACGCTCTGCTCCCGTCATGTGTGTAAGGTAACGTGTTACATGATTCATGTAACGGGAGGTGGCTGATCATGGGGTCTGCGACGTCTACTGCTACTGCGGGACAAGGAGAGCTGCAGCTCGGCCTGCCGGTCGCGGGTCTCGGCTGCGGTGCGGGTGTCACACTCGCACCTGCATCGCAACCCATCCGCGTGGCTGGCCGGACACTGCACCCAACGCCTGTATTCGACACCTACTGGCGGTTCGCGGCTGAGCGACAAGCCATCTACGAAGCGCGCGTGACGGGGCGACCGGGTCCCTGGACCAAGGATCCAGTGTTATTGCGGCACAGGTTCACTAACTGTTTCCGAGCGGCTGATCGGGTGAGTCAATTCCTCATCCGCGAGGTCTCTTACGGCGGGCCACAGCGACTGGAGGACGTGGTCTTCCGAACCTTGCTTTTCAAGATGTTCAACCGAGTCTCCACATGGCTGCTATTGGTCGATGCTTTTGGGGAGATTTCTTGGGAACGGTTCGACCTAAGTGCTTACGACGACGTGCTTACGACCGCCTTCGCAGGTGGGAGTAAGTTGTACTCTGCCGCCTATGTTGTGCCGCCACCTCGGTTAGGCGCGGACCGCAAGCACACGAACCACCTGCGGTTGGTCGAGTTGATGATGACCACGGACATCGCCGGGCGCATGGCGGCTGCTGGCTCATTGCGCGGGCTCTTCGAGACGCTGGTTTCCTATCCCGCAATGGGTAATTTTCTTGCCTACCAATTCGCAATCGACCTAAACTACTCGGCGGCCTTTGATTTTAATGAGATGGAATTCGTAGTCCCGGGGCCTGGTGCGCGCGATGGCCTGCGGAAGTGTTTTGGCCCAGCCGCCGACGGCATCGAATCGGAGATCATTCGTTACATGGCAGACCGGCAGAGTGAGAATTTTGATCGACTTGATTTGAATTTCTTTGGTTTGCGCGGGCGACCGCTGCAGCTGATCGACTGTCAGAACTTGTTCTGCGAGGTCGACAAGTATGCCCGCGTTGCGCATCCGCAAATCGCTGGTCATAGTGGCCGCAGTCGTATCAAGCAGCTGTTCAGTCCCGTTGCAAAGCCGGTCACCGCCTGGTTCCCGCCGAAATGGAACCTCGGGTGACCGGAAAAGGATCGACTGTTGATGACTCCGGCATGCGCCTCAAGCCGGGATCGCTGGTGGTCCTTGAGGGTTTGGACCGCAGTGGAAAGTCGACGCAGCGCAACCGGCTATCCGCGCTGGGATGGGCTGAACCGGTGCCTGTTTTCACGCATATGCCGTCCGGGCTCACCAGCTTGACAAAAAGCATTTACCGCCTTACCGAGGAAGCGGAGATCCACTCGCCGCTGGCGCGGCAACTACTGCACCTTACGTGTCATGCTGAGAACATGCCCGCGATCACGGACGCGCGTCAACGCCGTGCTGTAGTTCTCGACCGGTGGTGGTGGTCGACCGTGGCGTATGGCTGGTATGGAGGCCGCCTCCTCGATGTTGGCGTGTCGGAGGAGGTGTTCCGCGGCATGATCGGCGTCGTCTGGTCGAATCAGCCAGCGGACGTAGTGTTCCTGTTCTCGACGCCGTACGAGCACGATGAACTCAACCGCGATGAGGTACTCCGTGGGTACAACGATCTTGCTGCCGAGCACACTAGGATTACCGTTACCGTGCCACCAGGCGACGAAGATGCAACCACGGCCTTCATCGTGGACCAACTGCGCGCCCGTGACCTGCTGTCCGGTTAAATCTCCAGGTCGTGACTACCCGGCCGGTCGAGCTTGTTTCTCGGCAAACACCCGAGTGCGGACGGCGGCGTGCTCGGTGATCTCGCTGCTGGTCAGCGGCCGGGCGACAATGGTGCGCGCGTCGAGGTCGCAGGTGATGCAGCCGTGTCCGTATTCACGGAGGAGTCTCCAGGTCGAGAACCCTTCGAGGATGGCGCGTTCCCACTCGCGATCGGTGCATACGCCTACCTCTAGGTTCGAGGTCATCCTCCTGCACAACCGGAGGATCTCGCTATCGACGTGAGCGATCCCTTCGAAGAAGCTTGCCCTGCTGGCAGCTTCGAAGGCGAACGCGGAGATCCCTTCCTCGATGGCAATGGCACGGCCACCGTCCTCGACGTCGTCGACTCGTCGGGAGGCTTTGCGCTTGCGGCCGAGTAACGCTCGCTGGACAGGGCTCCAGCCGAGCACGGCGAGGTAGGCCAGGTGGAAGGCGTCGTGATAACGGTAGCCGTCGTCGTCGTAGGCGTTGTCCCCCAACAGATCCCCGCAGGGTACCCCGTCGCAGACAGGAAGTACCCGTTCCGGGAGTCCTGGCTCGGTGGGGTATGGGCTGGGCGCGATATGTACCGTCACGATGCGCGGCAGACGCTCAGCTGCGCGTTCGTGGGCGCCATCGAAAAGGTGCGCTGGCCCAATCCCTCGATTGACATCTCGTGGGGTTAGCACTGTTGGGGATGGCTGTCCGGCGCGCGGTCGGGCTTCGGCGTGACGTGGCCAGCGGGCGGCGATCTTGGTCAGATTCATCTGTGCGACGTGATCGAGGTCAACCCCGAGCCAGGTAGCGGTGTCGGCCACATACCACAGGATGTCGCCAAGGTCCTCGACTGCTACCGCGTGGTAGTCGTGGTGGACAGGGCCGTCGCGCACGATCTTCTTCTGGTTGGTTTGCAAGGTCCCGACCTCGCCTCCGAGTCCTAGCAGGGCGATGCTCAGTGCTCGGTCCGGCTCGTTGTGGTACTGGTCGTACGCCCATGCCTCGGTCTGGTACTCCGTGAAGTTCATCAGCCACTCCTCATCGTGCTTGATTTTCAAGCACGATCTCAGTACTGTGACAGGAAGTCAAGCGTCTAGGAGGACTGTCGTGATCGAGAGGAGCGCGCTTCGCGACGCGTTGGTCACAGGGATCGCGGAGTGCGAGGGGTACACCGTCGATGAGGTGGAGGCGGCGGTCGCCAACGCCGGTGGCGACAATGCTTACGAGCTGGACAGCAAGCAGGCCGAGTGGGTCGTAGCGCACGTCGAGTACGTGCTCGGCGTGGACAAGCCCCTGCCGAAGCCAGCCGACCTGGACCGCGACCAGTTCGCCACACTTGCGGCGCTACTCGATGCGATCTCACACGCCCTGGACGCACACACATGACGGGACCGAACATGTCGACCTTCGTTCACGCTACCGACATCGGCGATGCCTGGCTGCAGGCCTACCGCGAACTAATCAAGGCCCCCGGCCGCCGCATCGTGAACCTGGCGGTCAGTATCGACGAGCCCCTCCATGAAGATCTCGGCGTGCGTGGCGTACTCGAAAACACCCTGGCCGGGTTGACCACGAGCACCCTCAACGCAAGCTGGCATAGCGTCCATACCGTGGCGAACACGATCTTCCCGATCTCCCTGTATCGGCCAGGCCGACCCGACGCGGTGCAGCGGTTCTTCGAGCGGGCGGGTCAGGTCAGCAGGTTGCACCACAAGCGCAAGCACGAATGGGGCACCTACATCGGTCGGCTGATCCAGTACGAGGGACACGACGGCAAGGAGATCAACCAGCTCGAGCAGTTCCTTGCGCTGCTGAACGGGGACACCAACTGGGCTGACGGTTATGAGGCGCCGCTGACCTACCCCGGGGAGACCTCCGGTGCCGGAGACGGGCAGTGTGAAGACCTCGAATCGGGAGCAGCGACATCGGACCTGTTGTTGATGGGTCCGGATGATCGGCGCCGTCGCGGCGGACCATGCCTGGCCCACGTGAGCCTGACTTCGGTGGACGGATCGCTGCACCTGACCGCGCTTTACCGGCGGCATCACTACCTCGCACGTGCCTACGGCAACTTCCTCGGTCTAGCCCGCCTGCTCAACTTTCTGGCCTGCGAGAGCGGTCGCACGGTCGGCAAGATGCTGGTGGTGGGTACGCATGCCGAGATCGAACCCGGCCCCCACCGGGAGGACCTGACCATGTTGCTGAACAGTGCGACCGTGGCCCAGGGCGACGTCCGCCCAATCGAGGTCGCGGCGCGGCCGCTGGGCGCCAGCTGGCGGGATCTGGATCTGCCGTCCTCCCCCATGCCAGCGTCGAGACCGTGATCGCCATGACAGCGCAGGACACGACCTCAGCGGCCCTCGGGATCAGTCAGTCGCATATCGAGGGCTCTCCGCTCACCGAGCGTGCAGGGCGTCTGCTGGCCGGCCTCCTCGGTTCCACGAGCGAATCCCTACGGGTTGGCATCGATGTCTGTGATGTCGTGAGACTTCGCCGCCAGCTGCAATTACCAAGTGCCACCCGTTTCCTGACCAACAGCTTCACGGAACAAGAGCTGGACTACTGCGCGGGTCGGGCAGAGCGGATCGCTGCGCGATGGGCGGCGAAAGAGGCGGTGGCCAAGGCCGTCGGAAGTGGCTTTCGTGGACTTCGACCGGCGCAGATCGAAATCCGCCGCCATCTCAACGGTGCGCCCTACGTCCAACCGGTGGGGAATCAGCCCTGGCCGCTCGACGCGCACATCTGGTCGTGGTCGGTCTCTCTTGGCCACGAGGGCGATCTTGCGGTTGCCGCTGCAATCGCCATCCCAACGATCACCATGATGACAGAACCCGAACATGCCGACACGAAAAGGAGCCCGCGGTGAGCACCGATGACTTGGGCCGGGGTATCCGTGTTGACGCCGAAGGACTACGCCTTGCCGAGCGCATCCGGACCGAACGCGAGTACCTCAACCTAAAACAGGAACAGGTTGCGGACGTTCTCGGGGTTTCCCGTGCTGCAGTTAGCGCTATAGAGACAGGTCGGCGCAAGGTGAGTGGGCAGGAGCTGAAGCTGCTGGCCAAGCTTTTCGGCGTGAGCGTCGATCATCTCCTAGGGGCAGGGTTAGAGGAAGACGAGACGGTTCAGGCGCTGTTTCGTGCCGCCAAGGAGCTATCCGACCACGATCGCGCACAAGTATTGAGATTTGCCGAGTTCCTCCGCAATGCTGGTCCCCCGCCGCCGGTCGTCGGTGACGCGCCAAAACAGCCTTGATCGGGACCGTCAGCTCGCCGCCGCGTCCAGTGCCCAAGAAACGGTGACTGCGTCATGAATCCTACCAATTGCAGGCAGGCCATCTCCGCCGCAAGCATGGAAGCCGCGCGCCTGCATCAGGCTATGAAGACCCCCTATGACCGGCCAGTTGACGTATTCATGTTAGCCTAGCGACTCGGTCTGTGGCTCGTTGCCCAACCGCTGGACAAGGCATTCGGCTTTTACCTGCGGGAAGAGCGCGCAGCTGGTGTTGTCATCAATAGTCAGCACCCAGAAACACTCCAGAGATTCACGTGTGCGCACGAGATTGGGCACCACGTTCTCGGGCACGAGAGCCTGTAAGGCTCGAAAACTCGATGCAGCGTCCTGACCTGGGTTCCTGGTGTGCTGCCTGGGCATGGATGATCGTCGGATGCTGCTATTGTCGATCTTGTACCGGTTGGTGCGTTGTCTGCTCGGTCT
>JBOHFG010000408.1:0-1504 GCA_050699575.1 Pseudonocardiaceae bacterium | reverse complement strand
CTGGGGCCTTCCATCTGATGCAAAAACCACAACCGGCGCTGCGCGAACGACAACGGCACCCGATCCGGACGCTCGTATCGGGTCAACGCCAACCTGGCCTGCCCGGCATCACCCAGATGCGCGGCCAGTCCGGCCACCGTCGGGGTCTCGAACAAACTACGCAAACCCAGCTCCACCCCCAGGGTGACACGGATCCGGGCGATCAAACGGGTCGCCAGCAGGGAATGCCCACCCAAAACGAAGAAGTCATCCTCGACACCCACGGTGGCCAGACCCAGCACCTCAGCGAACAACTCAGCAAGCAGTTGCTCCTGCGGTGTCCTGGGCGCCCGACCGGTTCCCGCCGATCCGAATTCGGGGGCGGGTAGCGCAGCCCGGTCGAGTTTGCCGTTGGGTGTCAAGGGCAACGCATCAAGTGTCACGAACACGGTGGGCAGCATGTAGTCGGGCAATCGTGTCCGTGTGTGCTCGCGGAGTGCGGTGATCAGCGCGCTGGTGTTCCGTGCTGTGGTGGGGTTGTTCGCCCACGCCGACAGTGGTGTCTGGTCGGTGCTGGTGGGTTGGTAGAGGCCGGTGGGAACGGTTGTCGTGGTCTGGGTGGTATCAGCGAACACGACGTCGAGGGCCTCTGGGGTGGTCGGTGACCAGGTGATGCCCACCCAGTAGCCACACCGCTCACCCAGCGCGTGCAGCGTCTCGGGGTCAAGCGCCTCCGATGCCTCGCTGTCGAGTGATACCGGGTCGGTGTGGAGCGCTTCGAGTAGCTCGGTCAGGGGGCTGCCGGTCTGCAAGGCGTGGGTGAGGGCGATCTCGTGGGTGAGGCGGGTGTTGGGTACCCCGGTGATGCGGACCAGCTCCGGGTGCTCGGTGGTTAGGTAGTCGGTTAACGCGCCCGGGTCGCTGATCTGGTCACCCCAGCTCACCTGGGGTGCGTCGCCCAGCGGTAGCGGGGTGATCGGGTGTGTGCGCAGCACCACGTCATAGCGGTAGCGGGTCAACTCGTTGTGATACCGGCCGCGTTTGATCCGGATATCCACCCCACCGACATCGGTGACAGTGCGACCCCACGCGGGGAAGAACTCCGGATCGACCAACAGCTCCTTCTCCACCCGGACGGCCTGCTCGACCGCCCCGCGCAGCACCGCCAGGTCAGTCGTGGACCCGGCCCGGTGCAGCTGCACGGCGGTGAGCAGGGGGCGTAGCAGCCGCAGGTTACGCACATCACCCACAAACACCGCCCCGCCCGGGGCAAGCAGACCCAGCGCTTGCTCGAGCACCTCGACCAGATAGTCGGCGGTGGGGAAATACTGCACCACGGAGTTGAGGATCACCGTGTCGAACCATCCGGCCGGTAACCCGCCGGTGTCGTGCGCGGGCTGGGTGCGCAGTACCACCCGCCCGGTCAATCCAGGATCCTGTTCGATATGTCCGGCCAGGGTGGTGATCACCGGGGCGGAGAAGTCGGTGGCCCAATAGGCTTCACACTGCGGCGCGAGGCGGGACA
>JBOHFG010000407.1:0-2002 GCA_050699575.1 Pseudonocardiaceae bacterium | reverse complement strand
GTCTCGAAGGCCAGCCACCTTTGCTGGCACAAGTGTGCAAAGTGTGCACGGCCCGTTTCCGACAATCGCCGTGCTGCACGACTACCGGTGCGCGATGTCATACCCGTGTGGTGGCGACCTGCTGTGCTTGGCGGGCCAGGTCGGCAAAATCCGGTCCTGGTCTGGCCTGCAGGTCGTGGGCCAGGGGAGCTAACCGGGTGCGGGCGACGCCGGAGCGCAGGGGGAGTATCGCCTCGATCGCCTGTGCGGCCCGCTGGCCAGCATCGGGCTCGCCGGCGAGCAGATGTACCCGGGCCAGGGTGATGCCCGCCTGGACACCGCCCCGCCCGTGGTTGCCTTCGGCGAAGGCCTGTGCGGAGGCCGCGGCCAGCGACTCAGCGGTGTCGAGTGCGCCCAGCTCCAGGTGCACCGCAGAGGTCCCAAGATCCATGTCGGCACGATGGTGCAGCGAAGGCGGCTCGTAGCCATCCCGGCTGCGGGCCAATGCCGATCTGACCCGGCGGGCCTGCACTCCAGAGCACGGAACCGCCAGCTGCGCCTGAGCCAGCGCCGAGACCACCACCAACCGGGAGCGCAACGGGGCGACGCGCGGGTCCTCCCGCGGCGCGTTGGCCAGGTTGTACTCGGCCAGTGTTGCCAGCTTCAGCGCCCTGGTGGGCTGATCCCGATGAATCAGCATCGCCGCTGCATACCGCAGCGCATACGAGACTTGATAGGTGTCTCCAGCCTCGGTCGCCAGCTCCACCGCTCGGGAGAAGTGCTGATGCGCCGGGATCGGCGCGTAACTGTCATGGCAACACCACGCCACGATGACATGCAGATGAGCCAGTGCGGCCAGCAAGTCCCGGCGAGCGGCATCCGAGGCCTCCGCGGCCAGAAACTGATCCGCCCACTCCGCCAACGCGCACGCCGGCCCCGCCTGGCCACCCACCGTCCGGGCAGTCTCGGCGACCGCGGCGGTCAGCTCCCGGATCGCCTGGACATCGGCCCGCCCGATCCGTGTCGGGACGGCCAGGGGTTGACCTGGCGGGCGGGCTGTGGGGCTCAGAAACCTGCCCAGTCCAGAGGAAGCGGTGCCCAGCACTGCCACACCGGTCACCGCGAAGAGGTGGTCGAACTGGCGTCGGAGCACCTCTGCCTCATCCTCCTCGCTCACCTCAGCGACCGCGCTGCTCCCAGGGTAGGCGCCAACGCACAACCCCATCGCCTCCCCCGGGACACCCAGCCCGGTGCAGATCCGGTGGAGCACGGCATACGCCTGCACCTGACGCCCGTTGATGATCTCCGAGATCTCGCTCTGGCTCTGCCCCACCAGTGCCGCGATCGTGCGCTGCGGGACACCGGCCGCGTTGAGCAACCGATACACCTGGCTGATATCTCGCGCCGTCAGCGCGGCCCGCATCGCTGGGGTAGCAAGAATGGTGGGATCGATCATGCGCACAGATACTAGCCCCCGCTGAGTGAACCGCAACGTCCCAGGACCGGTGGCCGCACTACGCATCGCTTTCGCCACATTCCTGCACGGTAACGCGGAAACTGGAGCGCTGGAGCTGGGCGGTCCTGGTTGTTCCTCATGGTTGGGGTGGCGGTAGCGTCGCCCATCGTGGCTGACATGTCGAGATCTGTACCGGACTTTCTTGACGAGATCACCAAGGTGCTCGAGGGATGCGACGGTGCTGAGGGGCGGCTGAGGCAGGCGCGTGATGATCAGCCGTTGGCGTGGGCCCTAGTGATGGCGGCGTTGTCCTGGGACACGGTGGACCATCGGGGGTGGCGCGCGCCCGTGGTGCTGTGCGCGCAGGCGCGCCGGTTGATGGCCGTCTGGGGGGTCGCCACGGAGTTGGTGGACGACGCGGACCGGGTGGACGCGGCCCTGGAGTAGGCGATGCAGGACCCAGCGCTGGTGGAGTGCGACGGCCAGGGCCGCTACCGGCCGGTGTACGGGGTGGGGTCCGCTGTAGCTCGACAGCCCGCCCCGGCGTAGGTGTAGCCCAGGCCGGTC
>JBOHFG010000406.1:0-3570 GCA_050699575.1 Pseudonocardiaceae bacterium | reverse complement strand
GGCGATCCCGACCGCGGGGCGCCACGGCATCCGTTCGGGTGCAGCCTTCAACAGATCGCCGGTCCGGACATAGAGTGCCGTCGCGAGGGTGTCCAAGTCAGCGTCCACGAGAGCCTCCTGCTCATCGCCTGGGTTAGCAGCGCTGATCTTGGGCACCCTCCACCACTTCCAGCGCACGCCACGCCGTACCCGACACCTTGGAATTGGTCATCTAGACGAGATGGACCTCGACGAGGCCGAGCCGCGACGCGCGGCCTCGGTGATCCGTGCGGTCAACTACCCCTCGGCGTGCGGCGTGCGGCCCGTCGTGGTCACCTGCCGGACCAGCCGCTATCAGCGGCTCAGTGAACGCTTCGAGTCCACTGGGAAGGTTCCTCCCGCTGAGCAGCAGACCACCTCGACCGCGGGGCGACGTGAGGTGGTCGAGGACGCCACCGTGGTGAGTGTCCAGCCGCTGACCGCGCAGAGCGTGGCCGACTATCTGACTCACCGATTCCAGGGCTCGGAAGACCGATCCCAGTGGCGCCCGATTGTCGAGCGGCTCACTGGCAGCAACGGAGGTGGTGATCCGCTCGCCGTCGCTCTGCGCTCGCCGTTGCGGCTGTTCCTCATCGTCACTGTTTACCGTCACTGCACCAGCACACTCGCCAAGCTCACCGAGTTGGCCACTGCCGCCCAGATCAATGAGTACCTGTTCGACCGGCTGGTTCCGGCGGTTCTTGCGCAGCATTCACCGCCAGGTCGGCAGTACTCAGCTCTGGAGGTCACCCGGTGGTTGACCACGCTGGCGCGCCATCTGGCTCGGCAAGGTAAGCTCGGTGCCCCTCCTAGTGACTTACGGCTCGACCTGCTGTGGCGGGCCGCGGGACGGCGCGCTCCGCGCTATGCCGTCACGGCAGCCACGACAACGGCGGCAGGTGCGCTGCTCGCAGCCGGTGCCTCCGCCAAATGGCCGCCCGACGTGCTGCCCGTTCTCGGTCTGGGGACGCTCATCGTGGTAACGGCATGGATAGCATTACGATCTGAGGTCGATCTCCGTCGGCTCGACCTCAGTAGCCTGCGCACTCCCACCGGACGCAAGCGAATCGTACGGTTGCTCGCGGTCGGGCTCTCCGCCGGACTCTTGGGCGGCCTCATGCTTGCGATGGTCGCGCCGATGTCCATCGCGGCCAGGTTTGTCGGCATGCCCATGGTCACGCTTCAGTGCGGTGCGCTCGGGCTCGTGGGTGGTCTCCTGGTCGGGCTCGGTAGCGGGCCCACCACCCGCCCGGCAGGCATCGACCGCCCCGCTCGGCTGGTTCAGCAGGGCATGGCCCACACCATCGCGGCGATCGTTGCGGTCACGCTCACCTTCCTGCTCGCGGTCACGCTCATCGGCCGCGGGCTCTCGGCCGAGGTCGTGGGCCAGCTGGTAGCCGGGCTGGGGACCTGGCTTGCAATCGGACTTGCAATTGGGCCCGCGAGGGGGCCCGCGGTTGGGCTCGCTGCCGGGCTTGCGGTCGGACTCAATAGCAGCCCAGACATAGTCACACTCCCGTTCGCCGTGGTAGCACTCGTAGTCGGGCTCATCTTCGTGGCTAACTCGCCGTGGCCGCGGTATCGGGGTGATTATGGCGCACATCTTCATCAGCTATGCCAGCCCGGACCGGCCGGTGGCCGATGAGGTGCTGGGTTGGCTGCGGGCTGCGGGTCACGAGGCGTTTCTCGATGATGACCTGCGCAACCGGGATCGGCGTCGGCGAGGACTGGGAGCAACGCCTATACCACGAGCTGCGGCGGGCCGACGTGGTGGTCGGGGTGGTGACGTCGTCGTTTGTGGCGTCGAACTGGTGCTCGGCTGAGGTGGGGATCGCGGGCGCGCTGGGATGCCGGCTGACGCCGGTACGCGCGGAGGCCGGGGTTGGTGCACCCGCTGATGCCGCGCCTCCAGTACGCGGACTACCAGGCCGACCCCCAGCGAGCCCGCGACCGGGTGCTGCAGGCGGTGCGGCTGCTGGATGACGGGGGAGGCGCGTGGCGGGAGGGCGAGAATCCCTTCCCGGGGTTGGCACCGTTCACCGCGGCGCGCAGCCGAGTGTTTTTCGGCCGCGTGGCGGAGGCCCGCGAAGTGGGCAACCGAGTACGGGCTATAGGTGGCACCGGCGGACTGCTGGCCGTCGTCGGGCCGTCTGGCTGTGGGAAGTCCTCGCTGCTCAACGCCGCGGTGGTGCCACTGCTCGGCAGCGACCCGGCATGGTTGAGAGTGCCGTCACTGGTGCCCGGAAGTGATCCGCTGCTCGAGCTGGCTCGCGCGTTGGCGGCCACCGCCACCCGGTTGGAGTTGGGCTGGTCGGCCAGCGACGTCCGCGGCGTGCTCGAGAGTGGCACCGATGGCCTGCGCCGGGTAGCGGACGATCTGCTGGCGGCCGGCCCAGCCCCGCACCAGCGACTCTTGGTGTCGATCGACCAGGCCGAGGAGCTGTTCACCCGCACGACCCCGGCGGGCCGGCAGCGGTTCGCGCAGTTGCTGCGCGAGGCGGGCGCCGGCCCGGTGCAGGTGGTTGCCGCGATACGCTCGGAGTTCCTGGACGACCTGCGTGATCTGCCTGCGCTGGCCGGCCGATCGAGGCCTATGTGTTGGCCCCGCTGGACCGGGAGATGCTGCGCGACGTCATCGAGCAACCGGCGAAGGTGGTCAGGCTACGGGGGCCTGTCAGAATTTCCGTGTAAGCAACGAATGGCTGATGTCGTCATTCTGTCACAGAGGAAGCCGTCCGGGGAAGAGGATGGCCAACGTGTTCAGGGCCATTGTCCAGCCGTTCGTTCCCGTCCCGGACTCGCCTCCTCTTCTTACGTGAGATATTCCGCAGTCCGAGGTAGAGTAGCTTCATCGCCGCCTCGTCCGACGGAAAATTCCCGCGATTCTTGGTGATCTTGCGTAGTTGGAAGTTCATGGACTCGATCGCGTTCGTGGTGTACACGATCAGCCGTAACTCCGGTGGGTAGTCCAGGAACGGGATGAACTCGTTCCACGCCCTGCGTCACACGTCGACCGCACCAGGGTATCGCTCGCCGAAGTCGGCGTCGAAACCGGTAAACGCCACTTCGGCAGCCTGATGTAAGTCAGCATGAAACGGCCGGCCCCGGGATTTCTGCCGGTAGCCATTTGGCTTGTGTCGTGGATCGTCCGACGCTGGTAGGTGCGTGTAACCAGGCGGGTGGACGGAGCCGCAGGCAGAAGGGAGCCGACCGTCATGTCCAGTATGCCATCGGTGGAGGTGATCCATCTGGGGATGGATACCTCGAAGAACACGATCGTGGTGGGGGTGTTGTGTCCCGGGGAGGAGATGCCGGTCGTGGACCGGGTCTTCAACGATGAGGAGTCGATCCGGCGGTTGATTGGGCGGTTCGCTGACCGGCGTGTGCTGTCGGCGTGTTATGAGGCGGGGCCGGGTGGCTATGAACTGTATCGGTTGCTGACCTCGATGGGGGTGGCGTGTGAGGTGGTGGCGCCGTCGTTGATCCCGAAGGGGTCCACAGACCGGGTGAAGACGGATAAGCGAGACGCGATCCGGTTGGCCCGGTTGCATC
>JBOHFG010000405.1:0-1134 GCA_050699575.1 Pseudonocardiaceae bacterium | reverse complement strand
CCGGGTTCTTCGGAATTTCGCCGCGTGAGGCGTTGGCGATGGACCCGCAGCAGCGGTTGTTGCTGGAGGCGTCCTGGGAAGCCGTCGAGTACGCGGGAATCGACCCGGCTTCATTGCCCGGCCAGCCCGTTGGGGTGTTCACCGGTCTGACCAACCACAGCTACGCGGACGATCCTATGCGGACGCCGGAGTCGGTGCAGGGGCACGTGATCATCGGGAACACCACCAGCCTCGGTTCCGGACGGGTGGCGTACTGCCTGGGCCTCGAGGGGCCTGCGGTCTCCGTGGACACGGCGTGCTCGTCGTCGTTGGTGGCGTTGCATTTGGCGGTGCAGTCGCTTCGAGCCGGGGAGTGCTCGATGGCGCTCGCCGGTGGTGTGACGGTGATGCCGCATCCGGGGATGTTCGTGGAGTTCAGCCGTCAGCGCGGGTTGGCGGTGGACGGGCGGTGCAAGGCATTCGGCGCCGCTGCGGACGGCTTCGGTCCGGCCGAGGGCGTTGGTGTGCTGCTCGTCGAACGGCTGTCGGACGCGCGCCGGGCCGGACATCGGGTGCTCGCGGTGATCCGCGGCAGCGCGATCAACCAGGACGGTGCTTCGAACGGTCTGACCGCGCCGAACGGCCCGGCGCAGCAACGCGTGATCCGTGCCGCGCTGGCCCAGGCCCGGCTCGAACCCGGTGACGTGGACGTGGTCGAGGCGCACGGCACGGGTACGCGGCTGGGTGACCCGATCGAGGCGCAGGCCTTGATCGCCACCTATGGGCGCGACCGCGAGCGACCGCTGTGGCTTGGTTCGTTGAAGTCGAACATCGGGCACACCCAGGCCGCTGCTGGGGTGGGCGGTGTGATCAAGATGGTCATGGCGATGCGGCACGGGGTGCTGCCTCGGACTCTGCACGTGGATGAGCCGTCGCCGCACGTGGACTGGAGTGCCGGCGCGCTCGCGCTGCTGACCGAGAACCAGGAGTGGCCTGATACCGGACGGCCGCGTCGGGCGGCGGTGTCGTCGTTCGGGATCAGCGGCACCAACGCGCACGTGATCCTCGAAGCCGCACCGGAACCGGAACCGGAACCCGAAACCCAGCCGGGGCCCGGTGTGTGGGTGCTGTCGGGCAAGACGGCGGCGGCGTTGC
>JBOHFG010000404.1:0-1580 GCA_050699575.1 Pseudonocardiaceae bacterium | reverse complement strand
GGGGTAGCCGGTGATGAGGTGCAGCTCGGTGAGCGCGACCAGTTTCTTGAGCTGCCGCACGTGCCGGGATTGCTGCAGGGCGTAGTTCAGGCTCACCCGGAACGTGGTGACCGAGCACCGCTCGCTGACCGTCCACTTGTCCGGGTCGGGGTTGTGCCGGGGCAGGTCCAGCCCGGCCAGCCCCAGGTACACCAGCCCCCGGCCGGTCATCAGCGGCCGGGCCTCCGGCGAGAGCGGCCCCAGCACGGCGCGCAGGTGCGCCTGTTTGGCCCGCAGCGCGAGCGTCTCGCCCAGCTCCCGCGCCGTGACCGCGGCCGGCTGATCCCCTGGCGTAGCGCGCAGCTCGTCAATGACCCGCTGGCCTGACCACTGCTCGCGGGGCGTGCGCAGCACGGTGTCGATGGCGGTTTCGAGGACCACCTCACCGCGCCGGCGGTCTTGGGCGCTCAGCGCGCCCAGCATCGCGTCCAGGGTCAGCGAGCGCGCCAGGTCCGCCGAGGGGCAGAACCGCATCGGGTCCATCGTCCCCGCGGCGTCCTCGGTCAGGACATCAATGACCTGAACTGGCACGCCCAGCAGCCCCTCGGCCACCTCGATGATGCCGCCCAGGTCGCCCTTGGGATCGACCAGCAGCGACCAGGCGCCCTCCGCCAGGGCGCCCAGCAGCGCCATCATCACCGCGGTCGATTTCCCTGACCCGCTCTTGCCGGTGAAGCTGATCGTGGTGGGCCGGCTGCGGTCGGTCTCGGCGCGGGAGACGATGTGCACCTGGACCGGGCCGGGGGTCGAGCCCAGGTTCGCCCCGGCATACGGGCCGGTGTGGTCCCCGATCGCGCTGCCCCCGTGGAACCAGGACCCGGCCAGTGTGCGCATCGGCTGGTGCTGGGCGAACTCGGGCACCCGCACCCGGTCGCCGGGCAGCAGCTCGTGCCAGAGCAGCCCCTGGACGTAGGGCACGACTTCCAGTCGGACGATCCCGGTGTAGCGGTCCTGCACCCGCACGATCCTGTCCGCGAGCTCCTCAGGGGACACCGCGTCCACGACCCACCGCGCGTGGTTGGTGGTCATCACATCCAGCCGGCGCGCCATCTCCTGGCGGCGCACGTTGAGGGTGTCGTCGGCTTCCATGATCTCTAACGGCACCTGCGCGCCCTGTATCGACGCCTCCCGCGCCTGCGAGCGGGTGATCTTGCGGCCCTGGTCGATCAGCTCGATCGAGCCGGCCTGCCCGTGGTTGGTGCCCCGGACTGAGGCTTCCACTCCCGGCAGCTCGGTGAGGATCTCCAGCCACTCACCACCGGGGATTTCCAGCTCCTGCGGGGGGAACCCGTTGGTGGCCGGTGCCAGGATCGACACGTACCGCCGGGTCCCGGTCTTCAGGTCGGTCACCACGACATAGTTCGGTGAGACCGTCGGGTCGACCTCCCCCTGCATCAGGTCGACCAGCGCCGGCCCGGTGAGGTCGCTCTCGCCGGGCACGTCGACCGCGACGCGGCGCATCTCGCGGGAGTACGCCCACGCGATCAGCCCGGCCGGGGCCGGCTGCCCGCGCAGCGCGCTGCGCGCGAACTGGGCGAACC
>JBOHFG010000403.1:0-41408 GCA_050699575.1 Pseudonocardiaceae bacterium | reverse complement strand
CTCGGTTGCACACCCCCCTGCCGTTGCTGGCGTTCACCCCGGAGGCCGCGGTGCGCAACCAGCTCACGCTGACCTGGGGCACCGAGACCTTCCTGGTACCCAGGGTGGACACCACTGATGCAATGGTCCGCCAGGTGGACCACGCAATGCTCTCGATCGGGCGCTACCAGCCGGGGGATCTGGTGGTGATTGTGGCCGGATCCCCGCCGGCCACGGTGGGCTCCACGAACATCATCCGGGTGCACCGCCTGGGCGAGGACGACCTTGGCTGATCCTGGTGCCGTCCCGTGGCACCACTGAATCGACGCCGCCGGCCACCTAGCACAGGCCGGCGGCGTCCATGCCACGGAGCTCCTTCTTGAGGTCGGCGATCTCGTCGCGCAGCCGGGCGGCCAACTCGAACTGCAGTTCCCGGGCTGCGCTCATCATCTGATCGGTGAGCTGCTGTACCAGATCCGCGAGTTCGGCGCGAGGCATTGCTGTGGTATCCCGAGCCTCCAGCACACCAGCGCTACCGCGGGCCCGCCCCGGCCCGCCGGCGGCGCGCTTGCCCCGGGAGGCGTTGCGCCCGGATCCACCGACCTGCACCGCCATGGTGTCTGAGGTGTCATCGGCCTCGGCGTAGACGCGCTCGAGAATGTCGTTGATCTTCTTGCGCAGTGGTTGTGGGTCCACCCCGCGTTCGGTGTTGTAGGCGACCTGCTTGGCCCGTCGCCGGTTGGTCTCGTCGATGGCTCGGCGCATCGAGTTGGTGACCGTGTCGGCATACATGTGCACCTGGCCGGACACGTTGCGGGCGGCCCGGCCGATGGTTTGGATCAGCGAGGTCCCACTGCGCAGGAACCCCTCCTTATCGGCGTCCAGGATCGCCACCAGCGACACCTCGGGCAGGTCCAGACCCTCGCGGAGCAGGTTGATCCCGACCAGCACATCGAATTCACCCAGCCGCAGCTGCCGGAGCAGCTCCACCCGGCGCAGCGTGTCTATATCGGAGTGCAGGTAGCGAACCCGGATACCAAGCTCGAGCAGGTAGTCGGTGAGGTCCTCGGCCATCTTCTTGGTCAGTGTGGTGACCAGTACCCGTTCGTTGCGCTCAGCGCGCAGGCGCACCTCGTGCACCAGGTCATCGATCTGGCCCTTGGTGGGTTTGACCACGACCTCCGGGTCCACCAGGCCGGTCGGGCGGATGACCTGCTCGACGAACTCGCCGCCCGCCTGAGCCATCTCATAGGGTCCCGGGGTCGCCGACAGGTACACCGTCTGGCCGATCCGGTCCTGGAACTCCTCCCAGGTCAGCGGCCGGTTGTCCAGTGCGGAGGGTAACCGGAACCCGTGCTCCACCAGGGTGCGTTTGCGGGAGGCGTCGCCCTCGTACATCCCGCCGATCTGCGGCACCGTGACATGCGACTCGTCGATGACCAGCAGGAAATCCTCGGGGAAGTAGTCCAGCAGGGTAGCGGGTGCCGAGCCGGCCGCACGCCCGTCGATATGCCGCGAGTAGTTCTCGATGCCGTTGCAGAACCCGACCTGACGCATCATCTCCAGGTCGTAGTGGGTCCGCATCCGCATCCGCTGGGCCTCCAGCAGCTTGCCCTGTTTCTCCAGCTCGGCGAGCCGGTCCGCCAGCTCGGCCTCGATGGCCCCGATGGCGCGCTCCATCCGCTCTGGCCCGGCGACATAGTGTGTGGCCGGGAAGATTTGCAGCTCGGGCACCTCCCGCACCACCTCCCCGGTGAGCGGGTGCAGGAAATAGAGCGCCTCGACCTCGTCACCGAAGAAGTCGATGCGGACCGCGAGTTCCTCGTAGGCCGGGATGACCTCCACGGTGTCACCACGGACCCGGAATGTCCCGCGGGCAAAGGCGAGGTCGTTGCGGGTGTACTGGATGTCGACCAAGGCCCGTAGCAGCGCGTCACGACCGATCTCCCCGCCGACCGGCACGTGGATCGACTGGTCCAGGTACTCCTGCGGGGTGCCGAGCCCGTAGATGCAGGACACCGAGGCGACGACGATGACATCGCGCCGGGTGAGCAGCGACATGGTGGCGGAGTGTCGCAACCGCTCCACATCGTCGTTGATCGAGGAGTCTTTCTCGATGTAGGTGTCGGTCTGCGGAACGTACGCCTCGGGCTGGTAGTAGTCGTAGTAGGAGACGAAGTACTCCACCGCGTTGTTCGGGAAGTAGTCCCGCAGCTCGTGTGCGAGCTGCGCGGCGAGGGTCTTGTTCGGTGCCATCACCAGCGTCGGGCGCTGTAGGCGCTCGATGAGCCAGGCGGTGGTCGCCGACTTCCCGGTCCCGGTGGCTCCCAGCAGTACGACGTCGGGCTCACCGGCGGTGACCCGGCGTTCCAGCTCATCGATAGCGGCTGGTTGGTCGCCCGCGGGCGCGTAGTCGCTGACCATCACGAACTGCCCGGATGCGCGGGGAATCTTGGCGAGCGCGCGGAACTCCGAGTGCGGGAGCAGGTCGTGCTTGGCGGCGGTCTCGGTCATGGCATTGAGACTAGGCCGGAGGTCTGACAGTCTGTCGTCGCGTAGGGTCGAGCGCTATGACGGCCCCGCACGAGCTGAGTGCGCAAGCTCTGCCGCATGTCCACCCGCCCAAAGTTGAGCTGTTCGACCTGGACGCGATGACCAACACCGACCCCAAGGGGATCGTCCGCGCAGTCCGCGAGTACCGAGTCGAGCCATTTGGTCTTTACATTGCCCGCGATGTCATTGACCATCGGTCGATCCATGCGCTGGAGTCCTGGCTGCTACCTGAGCTGGGGCTGCGGATCACGGACTGGTTCTACTCGCCCGGGCACGAATGGGAGGGCCAATTCTATCTCGACGTGGTGCGCATCGACGTCGACGCCAGACGCTGGCGCACCGAGGACCACTATTTGGATCTTGTGGTGCGCACCGGCTGTGGTGTCGAGGTGCTCGACACCGATGAGCTGCTGGATGCGGTCACCGCCGGACTGCTCGATCGAGCTGCCGCGCAGGCGGCGCTGGCTACGACCTACCGGACGCTGGACGGGCTGGCCCAGCACGGTTACCGGTTGGATTGTTGGTTGTCGACGGTGGGGATACGCCCGACCTGGAGCCGGCGTTGACCCGAGTGGGGCCAATCAGCCGGCCGGTGTGCCGCGCCCACCGCTCGGCCCGATCCTTCGCGCTGGAGCTGGCTGGGCCCGCAGCAGCAGGGCTTCCCGCCAGGACGGGGAGTCGGCGGGTCGGATGTGGCAGTTGACGGCCCGGGCCGGGTCGGCGTTGCTCGCCATCGCCTTGTCCCAGGTCGTGCCATCGCGGTCAGTATCCCACCAACGGTCCCGCGAACGATCCCAACTCGGACTAGTCTGCCGGACCAGTCCGGCGCCGATCAGGTCGTCGGCGAGTTGCTCCGCCGCGGTGCGGTCGGCGACCACCACCTGCACGTCCAGCACATCTTCGGCGTCCAGACCGGGGACCGCGCTCGGGCCGATGTGATCGATACGGTGCGCGCGTGGCCCCGCCACCATGGCGATCCGGGCATTCACTCGCTGGGCCTGCTGTGGCCAGCTAGGGTCGGGTGCGACCACGATCGGGATTGCCGGGCGCGCCGCCGGCCGGCGATGTCGCAGATTGGCGTCGAAGACCACCAGCCGCTGCGCCCACAACCGGTCGACCGCGGCGAAGGTGCCCTCCCGGCAGCCGCTGTTGTCCAGCCACACGTCGGCGGCGGCGCGACGCTGCTCGTCGGTGGCTTGCGCGGCGATCCGGGCCCTCGCGTCAGAAACCGACATGCCCCGCTGCTCGACCAGCCGGCGCAGCCGCTCGACCGCAGCCGCGTGCACCACGATGACCAGGGTGAACCCGGCCATTAAGCCGGTCTCGACCAGCAGCGGGACATCCTGCACCACGATGGCGTCGGGGGGTGCGGCCGCGACCAGCTCGGCGGAGCGAGCCGCGACCAGCGGGTGCACGATGGCGTTGAGCCGTCCTCGAGCGTCGGCGTCATCGAAGACTCGGGCTGCGAGCGCGGACCGATCCAGCACGCCATCCGTGGTGAGGATCTCCGTCCCGAACTCGTCGGCCACCGCGCCCAGCCCCGCCGTGCCGGGCGCGACGACCTCGCGGGCAATCCGGTCCGAGTCGATGACCCATGCCCCGCGTTGCGCCAACCGGGCAGCGACCATCGACTTACCGGCCCCGATCCCTCCCGTCAATCCTACCCGCAGCATCGAGCGAGGATGGTGCGTGACCTACACGCCGCCGGACAGCTTCTCCCGCAGCGCCGCCAGCTGCTCGTCGCTGGCCAGCGAGCCGGTGCTGGTGGCGGTGGTGTTATTGGAGTCGGGCGTCTCGGTGGTCGTCGAAGAGTAGTTCTGATCCTCGGCCTCCTCCGACTCGACCTCGCTCGCCTTGACAACCTGCTTGCGGTGTTGCTCGAAACGGACCTGCGCCTCGGCGTAGGCGCGCTCCCACTCCTGGCGCTGCTTGTCGTAACCCTCGAGCCAGTCGTTGGTCTCCGGGTCGAAGCCCTCGGGGTAGACGTAGTTGCCCTCGCTGTCGTACTCGGCGTTCATGCCGTACTGCGACGGGTCGAACTCCATCTCCGGGGACAACCCCTCGTTGGCCTGCTTGAGGGACAGCGAAATCCGCCGGCGGTCGAGGTCGATGTCAATGACCTTGACCATCACGTCGTCGCCGACCTGGACGACCTGCTCGGGGATCTCGACGTGGCGCTGGGACAGTTCCGAAATGTGCACCAAACCTTCAATGCCCTCCTCGACCCGGACAAACGAGCCGAAGGGTACCAACTTGGTCACTTTACCGGGTACGATTTGCCCAATCTGGTGAGTTCGAGCAAACTGCCGCCACGGATCTTCCTGGGTCGCCTTGAGCGACAGCGATACCCGCTCGCGGTCCAAGTCGACGTCGAGCACCTCGACGGTGACCTCTTGGCCGACTTCGACAACCTCGCTGGGATGGTCGATGTGCTTCCAGGACAGCTCGGACACGTGCACCAGACCGTCCACGCCACCAAGGTCGACGAAGGCGCCGAAGTTCACGATCGAGGAGACCTGGCCCTTGCGGACCTGACCTTTCGCCAGCTGATGGAGGAACTCGCTGCGCACCTCGGACTGGGTCTGCTCAAGCCACGCACGCCGGGAGAGCACCACGTTGTTGCGGTTCTTGTCCAGCTCGATAATCTTGGCCTCGAGTTCCCGACCCACGTAGGGCTGAAGGTCGCGAACCCGCCGCATCTCCACCAACGAGGCGGGCAGGAAGCCGCGCAGCCCGATGTCGAGGATCAGGCCGCCCTTCACCACCTCGATCACGGTGCCGCGCACCGGCTCCTCGTTGTCCTTGAGGGTCTCGATATTGCCCCAGGCGCGCTCGTACTGGGCGCGCTTCTTGGATAGGATCAGGCGGCCTTCCTTGTCCTCCTTCTGGAGGACAAGGGCCTCAACCTCATCGCCCACCGAGACGACGTCCGCTGGGTCGACGTCGTGCTTGATGGACAGCTCTCGGGAGGGGATCACGCCCTCGGTCTTGTAGCCGATGTCGAGCAACACTTCGTCACGGTCGACCTTGACGATGGTGCCTTCGACGATATCGCCATCATTGAAGTACTTGATGGTCTTGTCGATGGCGGCGAGGAAGTCCTCCTCCGTCCCGACGTCGTTGATCGCGACCTGCTGGGTGGTCGGGGCGGTGGTGGTGTCGGTGGTCATGCGGTGGGGTGCTCCGAAGGGATAGGATCGAGTGGGCGGGGTGGTCTTACTGGGCTTTGTCTGGGTGCGTCGTGTGGTCTGGGTGCGTCGTGTTGTCTCAGTGCGTCATGCTTGTTCCGGTGCGCTGGTTCCTCACTGCGGCATATCACCCTCGCCGCTGAGCCAGCTTGACAACTGGGCCAACCTGACAACCTGGGCCGACTTGACAACCTGGGCAGCACGAAACCACCGCGCAATTCGATCCTACCCAGGCGGGAGTCAGGGCAGCAAATTCGACCCCCAGCGGGTGCTCGCTCCTGGGTGAGAGACTGCCCCAGTGACAGGCGCGGCGCAACCAGGGCACGACGATGACGGGGCAACCTCGCTGGACATGCAGCCGGACATGCACCGCCGCGCCGAGGTAACCCTGGGCACTGTCGGTGTGGCGAACCGGCTGGTCAGCGTGGGGGAGACGGTCACCACCAACCGCCGCTGGTGGGATGCCGACGCGGATGACTACCTCGCTGCTCATGGCGAGTTCCTGGGCGCGGCGGATTTCGTGTGGTGCCCGGAAGGACTTCGCGAGTCGGACGCCGGGCTGCTCGGTGAGTTGGCGGGCCGCCGCGTGCTCGAGGTCGGTTGCGGGTCGGCGCCGTGCGCACGCTGGCTGGCTGCTCAGGGTGCGCGGGTCATCGGCTTGGATCTGTCCGCCGCAATGCTGCGGCATGCGGTGCGCACGGCGCGGGAAACCGGAATCTCGATTCCCCTGGTGCAAGCCGACGCCGGTCGACTGCCCTTCGCCGAGGGTAGTTTCGATCTGGCCTGTTCGGCGTTCGGCGCGGTGCCGTTCGTCGCGGACTCGGCCGCGGTGATGCGAGAGGTCGCGCGAGTGCTGCGCCCCGGCGGTCGGTGGGTCTTCGCGGTCACCCACCCACTGCGCTGGATCTTCCCTGACGACCCGGGAGAGGCCGGCTTGACGGTGGCGCAGTCGTATTTTGACCGCACCCCCTACGTCGAGGTGAACTGCCTGGGCAACCCCACCTACGTGGAACACCACCGCACGCTCGGCGACCGGGTCCGGGAGATCGTCGGCGCGGGGTTGGTGTTGGAGAACCTGGTGGAACCCGAGTGGCCGGTGGACCTGCAGCGGGAATGGGGCCAGTGGAGCCCGCTGCGGGGCGCACTGTTCCCGGGAACCGCGATCTTCTGTTGCCGTCTCGTCTGATCAGCGACATTCGGAGATGAATCGCGGTACCGCGTCAGTGGGCTGCGTCGTTCCAGGATTTTCCGGTGCCTAAGGATACTTCTAGGGGGACGTTGAGGGGGTAGGCGGCGGCCATCTCGCGACGTATCAGTGCTTCCAGCGCTGGCTGCTCGCCCTCGGCGACCTCCAGCACCAGCTCGTCGTGTACCTGCAGCAACATCCGGGAACTGAGCCCCTCGGCGCGCAGCGCGCGGGCGACTCCCAGCATCGCGACCTTGATAATGTCCGCGGCGCTGCCCTGGATCGGTGCGTTGAGCGCCATCCGCTCGGCCATCTCGCGGCGCTGCCGGTTGTCACTGACCAGGTCGGGCAGGTAGCGCCGGCGCCCCATGATGGTGGCGGTGTAGCCGTCCATCCGGGCCTTCTCCACGATCGTGCGCAGGTAGTCGCGGACGCCGCCGAATCCGGCGAAATACTCCTCCATCAGCTCGCGGGCCTCCTCGGTGGAGATCCGCAGCTGGGCGGACAACCCGAACGCGGACAACCCGTAGGCCAGGCCGTAGTTCATCGCTTTGATCTTGGCGCGCTGCTCGCCGCTGACCGCCCCGGCGTCCACCCCGAACACCCGGGCGGCCGTGACAGCGTGGAAGTCGTGGCCCGAGGTGAACGCCTCGATCAGGGCGGTGTCCTCGGACAGATGCGCCATGATCCGCATCTCGATCTGGCTGTAGTCCGCCGTCATCAGCTTTGAATAACCAGGGCCGACGACGAATGCTCCTCGGATCCGGCGCCCGGACTCGGTGCGGATCGGGATGTTCTGCAGGTTCGGTTCGGTGGAGGACAGCCGCCCGGTGGCGGCAATGGTCTGGTTATAGGTGGTGTGGATCCGCCCGTCGTCGGCCACGGCTTTCAGCAACCCATCCACTGTGGTCTTGAGCCGGGTCGCGTCGCGGTGCGCCAGCAGGCTCGCCAGGAACGGGTGCTCGGTGGACTCGTAGAGCGTCTGCAGCGCGTCGGCGTCGGTGGTGTAGCCGGTCTTGGTCCGCTTGGTCTTGGGCATGCCCAACTCGTCGAAGAGCACCACCTGCAGTTGTTTGGGCGAGCCCAGGTTCACCTCATGGCCGATCACCGTGAAGCAGTCCTGCTCGGCTTGTTTCACTGCGGCGGAGAAGCCGGCTTCCAGCTCGGCCAGCACGTCACCGTCGAGGGCGATGCCGGTTGTTTCCAGCTCGGCCAGCTCGGCCAGCAGCGGCAGCTCCAGCTCGGTGAGCAACGCCCGACCCGCGATCCGATCCAACTCGGCGTCCAGGGCGACGGCCAGCTCGGCCACGGCACGGGCCCGCAGGATCTCGTCGGCTACCCGGGCGGCGGTGTCCTCGTCCTCGAACAGGCTCGGCTGGGCCACCTCGCCGGGTTCCCCCCGCAGCTCCCGGTGCAGATAACGCAGTACCAGGTCGGCGAGGTCGAACGAGCGCTGACCGGGCCGGACCAGGTACGCGGCGAGCGCGGTGTCGCTGGTCAGTCCAGCCAGGGCCACGCCCCGCGCCCGCAACGCGTGCAGCAGCGGCTTGGCGTCGTGCGCGGCCTTGGGCGCGGCCGGGTCGGCCAGCCACTGCGTGAGCGCCTGCTCGTCCTCGGGGGTGAGCGCACGCGGATCGAGGTAACCGCCCTCGCCGTCGGCGGCGGCCAGGGCCAGGCTTTCCAGATCCCCGGTGCCGCGCGCCCCGCTGCCGCGGAAGGTGAGCCCGATCCGGCGCCCATCCCGGGCGTGCGCATCCAGCCAGGCAGCCACGCCACCTGCCTCGATCATCCCGCCGCGTACCTCGAAGCCTCCCTCGGCCTCCGGCTCGGGGGTACTCAACGTGGCGAACAGCCGGTCCCGCAGGACCCGGAACTCCAGCTCGTCGAACAACCGGTGCACCGCGTCGCGGTCCCACGGTTTCAACGCCAGGTCGGCAGGCTGCTCGGGTATGTCGACATCCCGGACCAGCTCGGTGAGCCGGCGGTTGAGCAGCACCGAGGCGAGGTTCTCGCGCAGCGCGTCACCGGCCTTGCTCTTGACCTCATCCACTCGATCGACCAAGGCGTCCAACGAGCCGAACTCTCGAACCCACTTCGCCGCGGTCTTGTCTCCCACCCCCGGGATGCCTGGCAGGTTGTCGGAAGGGTCGCCGCGCAGCGCCGCGTAGTCCGGGTACTGCTGGGGGGTTAGGCCGTAGCGCTCGACGACCTCCGCGGGGGTGAACCGGGTCAGGTCCGAGACCCCTTTGCGCGGGTAGAGCACCGTCACCTGGTCGGTGACCAGCTGCAGTGCATCCCGATCCCCGGTGCAGACCAGCACCTGGAAGCCAGCCGGCTCGGCCCGCGTCACCAGAGTCGCGATGACGTCGTCGGCCTCGTAGTTCTCCTTGGTGATCACCGGGATCCCCAAGGTGCCCAGTACGTCCTGGATCAGCGTCACCTGGCCGCGGAACTCGTCGGGTGTGGTGCTGCGGTTGGCCTTGTAAGGCGCGTAGGTCTCGGCGCGGAACGTCTTGCGGGAGACGTCGAACGCGGCGGCGACGTGGCTGGGTTGCTCGTCGCGGATCAAATTGATCAACATCGAGGTGAAGCCGTACACCGCGTTGGTGGTCTGCCCGGTCGTGGTGCGGAAGTTCTCGGTCGGCAGCGCGAAGAAGGCTCGGTAGGCCAGCGAGTGACCATCAAGCAGGAGCAGCCGCAGTGGGGAAACCGTCACGGCCCGCGAGTCTAGGCCCACGAGTGCCGCTTGCCGTTGTCAGTGGGCCCCCACAATGCGGTACTGGACAGCGGCTTCGTCCAGCTTGTTCTGCACGGTGAAGGTCAGGATTCCGTAGGAGCCGACGGCGCGCTCACCAGCGGCGGTGAGGTCCAGCGTTCCCGTGACACCGTCGTAGTCGGGATTACCGCCACTGTCGATGATGTCCCGGCATTGGCGGAAAGTGATGCATTTCTCACCGTCTTTGGTGATCCCGTTGATCTCCGAGGCGATGTCCACGCCCCTGGTCGACTTCGCTCGCTCGGCTGCCAGCGCGACGATCATGACGGCGTCGTAGGCCTCACCGGCATAGTTGATGTCCACCAGTGTGGGGTCGACGGCCTTGAGTCGTTGCTCGAAGGTGACCGAGAGTTTGGTCTCTGGCCTGGTGCCCTTCATGCCGCTGAGCAGACCCGGTGGCAGGCCTGCACCCAATCCGTTGCTCATGTTGCCGTCGGTGCCGTAGACCAGCTTCTGACCTGGACCGATCTTCACCTCGCTCATCCGGGTGAGGATCTTCTTCGACTCGTCGAAGCCGATCACCGCGATGGCGTCCGGGTTGAACTGCCGGATGTCGTCGATCTCGGTGTTGTAGGACGTCGCGTTCGGATCGTAGGTGATCTTCTGGAGCTGGTTCCGCGGAATGCCGGCCTTCAGCAGGTTCTCCGCTGTGTTGGTGGCCAGGCCACTGCCGTACGGGTCGTTGCGAGCCAAAATGGAGATCCGTCGTGCACCGTCGCCGGCAATCAGCGCCGCCAGGGCTTGGGCCTGCAACGAGTCCGGCGGAGCGGTCCGGAAGTACAGGCCCTTCTTGGTGGGCCAGCAGGTGAGCTCGTCGGAGGTGTTGGCCGGCGAGAACTCGACCACACCAGCGCCGATGATCTTATCGATGACCAGCTTGGTCACCCCGGAGGAGGCCGCGCCGATGATCACCTGGACACCTTGGCTGAGTTCTCGGTCCACGGTCTGGTTCGCCGTGTCGGTCTTGTCGTCGCCGGAGTCGCCCCGGATGGTGACCACCGGAGCGCCCAGTACCCCGCCGGCCGCGTTGATCTCTTTGATCGCTACGTCGACGGCAGCGAGCTCAGGAGGGCTCAGCAGGCTCAAGCTGCCGGTCTCCGGCAGCAACGTGCCGATCTTCAACGGTGCCGTGCTCGGTTGCCCGCTGGCCTTGGCCTGCGCCGGTTCACACTTCTTCGCCGACGTACCACCACCGCCCGGCCTCTGGATCGTGGTGGTGTCACCGGCGCAGCCGGTCAGCACGACCGACAGGGCCCCGAGAAGGACCGCCGCGTGGACAACGGTGCACTGTGCCATGCGTGTCTCCTCAGAACAAACGCCCGCTGCGGGCAGCCGTGGTCGGTGATTCTCAGGTCAGGTTTGCCAGGATGGCCTGGGCCACCGCTTTCATGGTGGTCCGGCGGTCCATCGCGCCGCGCTGGATCCAGCGAAACGCCTCGGGCTCGGTGAGTCCGTGCCGAGTCATCAGCAGGCCCTTGGCGCGTTCCACCATCTTGCGGGTCTCCAGCCGATCGGTTAGCCCCACCACCTCGTGCTCCAGCGCGACCAGCTCGCGGAAGCGTGACACGGCAAGCTCCACCGCGGGCATCAGGTCCTTACGGCCGAACGGTTTCACCAGATACGCCATCGCACCAGCATCGCGGGCCCGTTCCACCAGATCACGCTGGCTGAACGCGGTGAGGATCACCACCGGTGCGATACGCCGCTCTGCGATGATCGACGCCGCGTCGATGCCGTCCATCTTCGGCATCTTGACGTCCATGATCACTAGATCAGGGCGCAGCGTCTCGGCCTGCTCGACGGCCTGCTCACCGTCAGCCGCCTCGCCGACCACGACGTAGCCCTCCTCGGAGAGCATCTCAACGAGGTCCAGCCGGATCAGTGCCTCGTCCTCGGCGACGACCACCCGGTGCCCGCGCGCCGACTGGACCGGCTTGGTGGGCATCATGCTCATGTCGGCCTGCGAATCCACCTTCCAGACCCCCGTTCGTTACGCTCAGGCCTTGAACGATAGACGCTGCGCGCACCCAGCGCCCGCGCGCTGCTACCATCTGGGTGGCTCGATGCTGAGCGATGTGCTGGCCGGGGTGGCGGAATGGCATACGCGGACGCCTCAAAAGCGTCTGTCCGTAAGGACATGCGGGTTCGAGTCCCGCTCCCGGCACATAGATGATGGCTGAGGCTCCACCTCATCCCGGCCGGTGTGTCCAGGAGTACAGGTGCGCTGTCACCGTGGGCACAGCGAGCACGGCCGACCCAGCGGCATCGTGCGGCAATGCAGCAACTTTCCACGAAGCTCGTGTACCAGGCCGCGATCGGTGACGAGCAAGCCTGGAAAGAATTAGTAAAACGGTATGGCGGACTACTGAGAGCCATCGCAAAAAAATTCCGGCTCACCCCCGAGCAGGCGGCTGACGCCGCGCAAACCACGTGGCTGCAACTTGTTCAGAACATCAGCAAGGTGCGTGAACCGGAGAAGCTCGGAGGGTGGCTCACCAGTACCATGCGTCGAGAATGCATTCGTCTGATCAACGATCGGAAGCACCAACAGCTGACAGAAGGCTGGGCAGTCGAGTGTCTCGGTCATAGTGAAAGTCTGGATGTTCAACTGCTGCTCGCAGAGCGTGATGTCCTTCTCTGGTCGACCGTCGACCGCCTACCTGTTCGGCAGCGTCAAGTGCTCGCTGCTCTGTCGACGACGCCGACGCCCTCCTACAAAGAGATCAGCACAGCGCTGTCGATAGCGTTGGGAAGTATCGGACCGACACGGCAGCGGGCGCTACAACGTATGCGGGACCTGCTCGCTGACTCGGGTGGAGCTCGGCGTTCGTGTGGGTAAACCACCACGGCTGGCCGGCGCGGTTATGCTGAGGACTGTGCAGTGGTGCGCAGGGTGTGCTCGCCAGTGAGAAGCCGGCTGGGGCTCGACGAAGCGGCGAAGCTACTGGGTGAGACCGAGATGTTCAGCCCGCTCGGGGCTACGGATCTCGCGGACCTGGCGGCGGCAACTCTGCAGCGGACGTACTCGCGGGGACAATACCTGTGTGCGCAGGGGGATACCGGTGATCAGCTGTTCGTCATCGCTGAAGGCCTGGTCAAAGTTGTCTTCGCGACAGAGCAGGGTGCCGAGATGGTCCTTGCGAGGCTCCGGCCACCGGATGTGTTCGGCGAGCTTGCGGTCCTTGACGAGGCTCCTCGGTCGGCGAGTGTGTTGGCGGTAGAGCCGACGCTCGTGCTCACGCTGAGCCGTCCCCGGCTGCTGGATGCGATGCGATCATCTCCGCAGCTGGTGGACGCGGTCCTCGTCGTGCTGGGCGGGATGGTCCGTCGGCTCATCGAGCAGGCCGGTGACCTTGCTTTCCTTGATCTTGGAGGTCGTCTGGCCAAGCTCCTGCTGCGGTTGGGCACTGAGCACGGGGTGACGCGCGGAGATGCGGTTCTTGACTTGCCGTTCACCCAATCGGATCTTGCCGCGATGATCGGTGCTTCCCGGCCCGCGCTGAACCGCGTCCTGCACCTGTTTGCCGACCGTGGCTTTCTCGAGATCAACGGGCAAGCCATCGTCTTGCTCGACCTACCCGGGCTGCGCCGCCGCGCCGGGATCTAGTGGCAGAAGAGTGGTCACCTCCGCTGCCGCGGCGTACTCTCCGTGCCGGGCGATCTGTGGGAGGTGACGCAGCATCGGTCGCCTCGCACAGGCCCGCCCCCCACGTCAGGACGGCGCTGCCGTCCAAGATCCCAATTTCAGACGTGCTGTGACATTCGGAGTTGTAGCGGTCATGGTCGGGGAGAGCGCAGGCGGGATCACCACCGTGACGGTGCTGTTCACTGACCTCGTGAGTTCCACCCAGATGATGAGCCTCCTGGGTGATTCGGCCTTCGATGAGCTGCGGCAGTCCCATCTTGCCCTGTTGGGTCAGACGATCACTGCCCATCGGGGTGTCGAGGTGAAAAATCTGGGAGATGGGGTAATGGCCGTGTTCACGGCGGCGTCCGACGCAGTGGCTGCCGCGGTCGCCATGCAGCATGCGGTGCAGCGCCGCGGCCGCCGAGCTCCGGCCGGCCTGTCCATGCGGGTGGGCTTGGCGCTGGGGGATGCCACCGAGTACGTCGGCGACTGGTTCGGCACGCCGGTGGTGCAGGCGGCCCGCGTCTGTGCGCAGTGCGGCGGCGGTCAGATCTTCGTGACCGACACGGTTCGGGCGGTGGCCGAGGCTCGTACCAACGTTCGCTTCGTGCCGGTGGGAAACCTGTTACTGCGGGGCATGGCCGCCGAGGTGGCTGTCTGGAGGCTGGACTGGGATGAGCTGGTCTCCCCGGCGGCAGTAGCTCTGCCAGGCCCCTTCCAGGGCACCGAGGCCTGTGGATTTGTGGGGCGCAGCGTCGAGCTGGCGGTGTTACGAGCAGCCTTCGAGCGGTCGGCCGCGGGCGACCGGCAGGTGATTCTGGTCGGCGGTGAGCCTGGCGTGGGCAAGAGTCGGCTGGTTGCCGAGTTCGCCCGGGAAATGCACGCCGAGGGGGCGAGCGTGCTGTTCGGTCGTTGCGACGAGGGACTGGCGATGCCCTACCAACCGTTTGTGGAAGCGCTGTCCCACTATCTCCATCATGCTCCGCCCGCGGAGCTCCCGAACGGGCTCGGCCGTTCGGGAGGGGAGCTTGCTCGCCTGGTTCCCGAGCTGGCCGAGGTGGTGCCGGGACTGCCCAGCCCGCTGCGTTCAGATCCGGAGACCGAGCGGTACCGCTTGTTCGAGGCGATGGCGTGCTGGCTGGGTGCCGCATCGGTCGACGAGCCGCTGGTGGTCATCCTCGACGACCTACACTGGGCCACGCAACCGACGCTGCTGCTGCTCCGCCACGTGGTTCGCGCAACCTCGTTCGCTCAGCTTTTGGTGGTTGGTATCTACCGGCACACCGAACCTGACCTCGACCATGCCCTGGCCGATCTGCTGGCCGACCTGCGCCGGACAACCGGGGTACAACGGCTCATGCTCGGCGGGCTGGATGAGGCCGAGGTGACAGCGTTGCTGGAAGCGACCGGCCACGCCCGGGGTGCGGATACCCGGGGACTGGCCCGAGCCATCCGGGCCCACACCGAGGGCAACCCGTTCTTCGTCGGTGAGCTGGTCCGCCATGCGGCCGAGTCCGGAGCCCTCGGCGAGGAAGGCGGCGGGAGCCTCCACCAGTTGGGTGTCCCCGAAGGGGTGCACGAAGTAGTGCTCCGCCGCCTGAGCCGGCTTTCGGAAGCGGCCAGCGACGTCCTGGCAACCGCCGCGGTGGTGGGTGCCGAGTTCGACCACGCCGTCGTTGCTGCCGTCACCGGTCTTGATGAGGAGGCCGTCGCCGAGGCCCTGGACGAGGCCTTGGCGGCTGGTCTCCTCAAGGAGGTGATCGGTGTCACACTGCGCTTTCGCTTCCGTCATCAGCTGGTGCGGGCCAGTCTCTACACCTCCCTCAGCACCACCCGGCGCCTGCGCCTGCACCGGCGAGTGGGCGAAGCCATGGAGGCGCTGCACCGGTCCAGGTTGGATGAGCATCTGCCGGCCCTGGCTTACCACTTCGCCCAGGCCGCCGCCAGCGGAGAGGCCGACACGGCGGTGCGCTACACCTGGCGGGCTGGTGATCGGGCGCTGGCCCAGCTGGCCCACGACCAAGCTGCCGAACTCTACGCCCGGGCGCTGGTGCTGTTCGACGGCTCGGAGCTGGCCGACGACCCGCTGCGGCGCTGTGACCTGCTGATCGCGCTGGGGGAGGCGCAGCGCCGGGCGGCCCACCCAGCCCATCGCCAGACGTTGCTGGACGCGGCCGCGATAGCGCAGCGGGCAGGTGACGTCAACCGCCTTGCCGCCGCCGCCCTGGCCAACACCCGGACCATCGGCCCCGCGGCGGAGGTCGACCACGAGCGGGTGGCCGTACTGACGGCGGCGCTGGACGTTATCGACGAAGACAGCCCAGTTCGGGCCCGCCTCCTGGCCAACCTGGCCGGTGAGCTGTTCAGCGGGGAGTGGGATCGGCGAGTTGCGCTGAGCAGGCAGGCCGTGACCATGGCGCGGCGGCTGGGTGATCTCGCCACTCTGGCGCACGTGCTCATCCCCGTCCTGCGCACCCTCCGGCATCCCAGTACTTTGGGCCAACGCTTCGGCCTGGTCATTGAGCTGGCCGAGCTGGCTGAGCAGCTGGGCGATGCCAACGTCGCGTTCAGCGCCGCCTGGTACGGCATAGGTGCCGCGCTGGAGGCCGGCGATGCCGTCCTTGCCCAGCGCCGCCTGGATGACGCCACTCGCTTGGCCGGCGACCTCGCTCAGCCCGCCCTCCGATGGATAGTGGCTGTCCCGCACGCCGCCTTGGTCGTGCTTGCCGGGAAGGTTCACGAGGGTGAGCTGCTGGCCCGTCAAGCGCTGGAAATGGGGATCAGCGCGAATTATCCCGATGCCCGGATGTTCTTCGCCATGCATCTGTTAGTGATCAAGGCTGTGCAGTGCCGGCTGGGTGAGCTTGAAGAGCTGGTGTCCGAGGTCATCGTCCAGTGCCCCGATCAGTGGGGGTGGCAGGCCGCCCTTGCCCTGGCGCATTGCGAATTCGGCCGCCGAGTCGAAGCCCGCGCGGTATTCGACAAGATGGCCACGGACGACTTCGCCAGCTTGGCCTACGATGTCACCTGGCTGTCGGGGATGGCGCTCAGCGCTGAGTTGTGTGCCGAACTGGGCGATGGCTGTGCCGCGGCAGTCCTCTACCGCCTCCTCACTCCCTACGCTGACCAGTTCGTGGCCGCCGGCAATGGGCTCTGTCTCGGATCGGTCGCCCGGTACCTGGGCCGGCTGGCGGCCACCATGGGTGCACTTGACGAGGCCAACGCCCACTTCGCCGCTGCCGCCGCTGCCCACACCCGTAGCGGCGCTGCGGCCTGGTTGATCCGTACCCAGCTTGACTGGGCTGTTCTGCTCCGCACTCGCCAGGACGACGGCGATATCGAGGTGGCTGCCGAGCAGCTCGGCCAAGTGCTGGTTGCCGCCCGGCAACTGGCCCTGAGCACACTCGAGCGACGGGCTGTCCGCCTCCTCGAGAAGGCTCATTCGGTGCCCCTTCTCGAGGATCAGTCCTGAGGCCGTGGTCAGTCCACGACTCGAACCCAGGGGGCGAATGCGTTCTCGAGCGGGCCGAGTGCCGGCGCCAACTCGGGGAAATGGCGAAGCAGCACGGTCTTCATGCTGTTGTCGTCGATCCACCGCAGTCCTGCCTCAGTGTAATGCTCCGCGTTGTAGTCGTCGGTGAAGAACCGGTCGCTCTTCAGTCGTCTGGTCGCCATGAGGATGAAGACGCGAAAAGCGGTGTCGCTGAACCCGAATCCCCGGGGGAGAGGCTCCGCGAAAAAGCCGATCATTGCGTCAACCGCGTCGATGTCGCCGTCGTAGACACGGCGGATCTCCTCGGCCCAGGCGGGGTTTGTCGACAGTTGGTCGAAGCGGCGGACAGGTGGCTTGTGAAAAGCCTCTCGGAAACGGTTGTATCGGGGCACTCCCCGTTCCCGGTTGCGCAGGATGTCGGTGGCGCCCAGGTCGAACAGCTTTCCTTCGCGATCAAACTCCTGTAACGCGCGGGGGAAGTTATGGAGTGTGACCGCACCAGGGTGGGCGGTCCCGAAAGTGTAGAGCACGGTGGGCATCCCCAGCTCCCGGAGGATTGGTATCGCTTTTCTCGTCCGCATCTCGAGCAGGCTCATGGGCCGGCGCTCGGTGCCGGTGGTCAGTGCGCGGAACACGAAGTCGTCCGGAATCAGCGGATGCATCCGGTAGGCGGCCACGAACTCCTCGGTGAGGCAGTAGGGGGAACCGTGGTGATCGGCGGGTGAGCCGGGGATCCCGCTGATCTCCTCGCGGGCGCTGACCCGGCCGATCGAGCGCTTCAGCCGCTCGGAGATGCCCCACCAGTCGATCCGCATGGCGGCCTGCGAGGTGGGATGGGCAATGATCGCGGGTGTCCACTCGGTCGTGTGGATCTTGGCCATGAGTGCTATGTTGATGAGTCGGGCGGTCTGGAACAGCTCCTCTTCTCCCCACGCCCGCCGGTCCACCTTCCGGAGGTGCTCACAAATGGCGTTGTGCTCGAGCGCAAACAAGGTGTGCATCGCGGCGAACCCAGTCCAGAAGCCAGCGTGTTCTCCGGTGAAGTCGAGGTGGTCCGTCAGAGCGAGGGGGACCGTGCCGAGTTCGACCTTGAGCCGCTCGCCGTCCCGGAGCAGCTGCTGCTGCAGCAGGCTGGACCCGTAGACCTGCGATGCATCCCACCAGTGGGTGCTCTCGTTCCGGAACACCCCCGAGGCATCGCCTTGTCGAGTTCGCTCGATGATCACCGACTGCCCCGGCCACGGGTCACCCGGCTCGACCGCGAAGGTGAACGGCTCTGTTGTCTCGTTCTTGCCGTGGCTGAACCAGTCGTGAACCTGGAACTGTAGCCATGCTCCAGCCAGCATGTTGAGAGTCGTGGCGGGAATGAACTGGTCACGGGTGAGCAGGGTTCTACTCACCGTTCTCGGGTTGGGTGTGCGCAGGGCCGGCTCGGACTCCGGAGCATGGTCGGCCGGCGCGACGTTGCGCCCGAAACGGGTTCCGGCCGCGCCCATCATCTGGTGGACGCGGTCATTCCAGGTGCCGTCGGGTGTCCGATAAGCCCATTGGCTGGGCGGAAGGCCGCCAATTTCCGGAACGCCGGTATCGAAGAGATTCTCCTGCCGGAGCCGGTCCCTGAGCCCCACGAGGACGGGGAGGCCGAGCGCGGGCGGCAGCTTGTCCCACCCGATACGCCGGTCGATACCCTCCGCCACCCTCATCCACCACTGCGAGAGGTGTGAAGCTGGCTCTCGCCGCAGATGTACCCAGTGATCGTCCTCCGTCACCATTGGCTCTCACCTCTCACTGTGTGTACAGCTTGTTGTCATATGGAGGACACACAGTCTGCCACTCGGACGCGGTGTGCCGTGATCTCCATCACATAATATAGGTGACCCGTGGCACAGCGTGGTAGCCCTCGACCGGTTACCCTCAGCCAGCTTCGGATGGACTCAACTGAGGATGGGGTGGCTATGTGGAGGCTGAAGAGTCTTTTCTGGAACTGGCTCACCGTTCGGAAGTTTCACTTTAACAAGCCCCGACATATTCCGGTGCCAACGGACACTGCTTGGCAGATACGGCGCATCCCATTCGTTCAGAAGTATTCAGAAATTCCCATCTCGAACATTCCTGTGGCTGACCATATCCCGCCAGATGAAACGAAGCGACTCCCGCTCTTGTTCATCAAGTTCCAAGCATTTCTCTATCGCGTCTTCCCTCCTGAGGAGCCGGGACTTCCCTCGATTGACTCCGATCCTCTGGTCGCGGTTGCTCGAGCCTACGGCCCAGGGTATCGAAAGTGCTTACCCGGCCCGGTTGTACCCGAAGAGTACCAGGGCTGGATTGACCTCGGGTACCTTGCTGTCGCAGGACCGTATTCTTGTTATCTGCAGCGTGCGCCCGAGGGAGGCTACGAGTGGGACCTGCGTGACCTCGGATGCTACGAGTGCCACCCGGGGCTCCGGACGCTCGGCGTCCGAGTGCTCTTTGGCGTCGACGAGGACGCCCGGTGCCTCGTCCCGGTCGGCATCGACTGCGAGCTCGGTTGGTGCACCCCGACGGATCCGGAGTGGGAACTGGCGCAGAAAATCGCCCTATGCGCGGCGACGACCCACCTGTCCCTGGTCCGCCACTTCAACGGGATTCATCTGGCGCTGGTCGCCCAAGTCGCGATCGCCACTCGGAACATCCTGCCGGCGAACCACTGTGTGCGACGCCTGCTCTGGCCGCACCTGTGGGGAACCCAGTACTCCAACGAACTCGTCATGCAAGTCTTTATGATGAAAGGTGGTGACTTCGAGGGGACCTTCAGTTTCACCCACGCCGGACTGTGCAAGCTCTTCGCGGATTCCTATGAGAAGTACGATATTCGGGTGATCGATCCATTGGTCGACGCGGAGCGGCGTGGGATCCTCGATGGTGAGCTGGATCTACCGGCCTTGGAGAACCGGCGAGCGCACCTGGAGGTTTTCCGCACCCACACCCGCCGTTATCTCGATCTCTATTACAGTTGCGACCAGGACCTCCGAGAGGATGTCCCACTTCAGAAATGGGTCAATGAGCTGAATAATCTTGTGCCCGGTGGTGTCAACCGGTTGTTGGGCGACAAGATCACGATCGACGGCGCGGCGCGGCTCATCGCCGCCTACATCTACGTGGGGACCGTGGAGCACGAAGTCCTCGGAACCGGACTGTGGAACTATCAGCTCTGGACCAACGTGCAGCCGATACGAGCCTACCAGGACGGTAGGCGGGAGCCGATCGATGTCTATCAGCGGCTCGTCAACTACAACGTGATCCTCAATGTGCGACGGGCGCCGCTTCTGCAGGATTTCTCGTATCTGGCGCTCGACGCCGGCGGTGCGGCTGCCTTTAGCAGGTTCCAGGCTGATTTGTATGCCTTGCAAGCGCGTCTCGAATCCGAGGTGCACGCCTGCTGGAAGATATGCCCGAAGATCCTCGAAGTGGGTGTGAACACCTGAACGTTTGTCAGCTCAGATAGCGACGGCGTAGCCCGACCAGATCAACCACGGTGATGGAGCGACGCCCGGTGGTGATGAAGCCGTCAACCCGGAGCTGGCTCAGCGCCCGGCTCGCCGACTCGCGGCTGACGCCGATCCAGCCGGCCAACTCGTCGTGGGTGAGGGACAGACCGACGTGGGTGCTCCTTCCGTTGTGCTTGCCGTATCGCCTGGCCAGGTGCACCAGGCGGCGGGCGGTGCGGCTGAGGGTATCCCCCGCGTCACGGTCGGCGAGTAGCTCATCAGTGTCCCGCAGCTCGGCTGCCATCGTTTGCAGCAGTCGCAGGGCGATCCGGGGATGAGCCTTCAGAAAGTCGTGGAAGACGCTCGCCGGCACGACCAGGGCCTCAACCGCCTCCATCGCGGTGGCCGTCGCAGAGCGGGGTCGTCCGTCGAGGGCTGACATCTCGCCCACGAGCTCCCCGGGTCCCTTGACCGTCAACAGGAGCTCACGTCCGGGCAGCGTCTGCACCGACACCTTCGTCCGGCCGCGCCGCAGTGCGGTGACGCTGCCTCCCGGGTCGCCTTCGGAGAACAACACGTGGCCCCGTGGGTAGGATCGGGGGAGCCCCTGCTGTTCCAGTGTGTGCCATTCCACGGGGCCGAGGAGCTCGGTGGGTGTCTCTGGTGGTGCCGCTCCGGCCGTCGACGCTGGGGGGTGCGACCTCTCCACGGCACTCCTTTCACGCCCCATTGCGGCCCGGAGGGAAAACCGAAATACCACGGCGAGTGCAATGATACCGATGGCAGCTACGTACCCGGCAGGTGATCAGGTTATGGTCCCAGTACCGTCAAGGTCGGAGGTGGCCCGGGTGTCGTCCCCAGCAGACCTGCTCACGTCCCGCTTCGGCGACGGCCTGTCAGTAGGTTCCGATCTGGCTGTGGCGGCAGAGTCCGCCGTGTCGCAGGCCCTGGTGCCGTTGCGCGGGCAGTGCGCCGACCTGGTGTGTGTGTTTGTCTGTGGCGGCGATCCGGCGATGGTGGAGTCGGCCGGCATCCGTGCCATGGAGGTGGCCGGGGCCCGCACGATCCTGGGCTGCAGCGCCGGTGGGGTGATTGGCGCGGGTCGGGGGGTGGAGCACGAACTCGCGGTCAGCGCGTTCGCCGCGTCCCTGCCCGGGGTCAGGTGCACCCCGTTTCAGCTGGAGCTGGTGCGCACTCTCGACGGTGCTGCCGTCACCGGGATGCCGGACCGTTGCGGCGACGACGCCGTCGCGGTGCTCCTCGCTGATCCTTTCACCTTCCCTGTGGGAGCCTTCGTGCAGCGCTCTCACGACGATCTCACTGGCCTACCACTGATCGGCGGCGTGGCCAGCGGTCCGGGCGGTGCGGGATCGGCACGGCTGTTCCTGGACGGGCGCAGTGTGCCGGCTGGCGCGGTGGGTGTCGTACTCGGTGGTCCTGTCGCAGCTCGCCCAGTGGTCAGTCAGGGTTGCCGGCCCTTTGGTCCCCCGATGATCGTCACCAAGGCCGAGGGCAACGTGCTGCTGGAGCTGGCCGGAACACCCGCACTGGTCAAGCTCGAGCAGATCGTCGCCGAGTTGCCCCCCGAGGAGCGGCACGCCGTCGCACGCGGATTGCAGATCGGCATCGCGATGGACGAGTACGCCGAGGAGCACGAGCGTGGGGATTTCCTCATCCGCGGTGTCGTGGGTGCTGACCAGCAACGGGGTGCGATCGCTATCGGGGATGTCGTGGACGTGGGCCGGACCGTCCGCTTTCAGGTACGCGACGCCTCCGCCGCCGCCGAGGATCTCAAGGAGGTGTTCGCCCGATTCCGTGCCGAGGCCGGTCCGGTGGGTGGCGCGCTGCTGTTCTCCTGCAATGGCCGTGGCAGGGCCATGTTCCCGAGCGCCGATCACGATGTGCTGGCGGTGCGTACTGGTCTCGACACCACCGGGGTGGCCGGGTTCTTCGCGGGCGGCGAGATCGGTCCCGTCGCGGGCCGTAACCACCTGCATGGGTTCACCGCATCAATCCTGGTGTTCGGTGCCGGTGGTTGGTGAGCGATCGCGCCGCCGCTCACCTCCGGCCGGCGTTGTACGAACAGTTGTCATGCTGTTCGTCGCCAGTAGACACCGGTGTAGTCGACAGTCTGGATGGTATCTTCGATATTGTATTTTTCCCGAAAGTTGCGGACGGCGTCACGACAACCAGGAAGGGCATAGTCATCGACTATCGCAAATCCGCCGATCGAAAGCTTGGGATAAAGGTTATCCAGCACGTCCGTCGTGGATTCGTAGAGATCACCGTCCAGTCGCAGCACGGCCAGCCGATCGATGGGGGCTGCCGGCAGCGAGTCCTTGAACCAGCCGGGCAAGAACTTGACCTGGCCGTCGAGTAAGCCGTAGCGTCTGAAGTTCTCCTGAACGACCTGCATGGGTACGGCGAGCACGTCGTTCGCCGTGTGCAGTGCCAATTCCTGGTCCAGGGGATGGCTTCCATCAGTAGTCTCCGGAATTCCTTGAAACGAGTCGGCGACCCAAACGGACCGGTCCGCGCAGCCATACGCTTCGAGAACGGCCCGCATGAAGATGCACACGCCACCCCGCCAGACCCCTGTTTCGATGAAATCGCCCGGGATTCCGTCGGTCAGCACGTGATCCATGCACATGTGGACGTTGTCAAGACGCTGCAGACCGACCATGGTGTGCGCAACTGTGGGCCAGTCCAGCCCCTCGGCCCGCGCCGCTGGGTCGTAATTCTCCCGGTTATCCCAGCCCCTGTGTGGCGCATCCTGGTAAATAACGTTCGTCAATATCTTCTTGAGGAGTTCTAGATAAAGTTTCCCATCGCGACCCACTGCGCGCTCCCTGTCGGTTATCGTCAGATCGAGTTCGAACCCTGGCTACACAGGACGCCGAGGGATGAAAGACGGAGCGCCGTCCTCCGCATTAACACCTTTTTCTATGATGGCAAGATTGTGATAGAAGTGCAGTCCGACCACGTGTTGATCAGTGTACGAGGGTGTTTTCTTGTTATTTTTGGGGAGTTCTTGGTGGTTCAGGCCGTCCACCAAGGCTTTCAGCATGCGAATCGACGTATCCGCGTTGGTCAGATCCTGGTCGTCGCCGCCGTACCCCGGCCAGTACGCGGTCTGCAGATCCTCGATGACGTACAGGCCCCCGGGGCGCACGTGCGGGAACAAACTGCCGAAAGCCGTCTTGACGTGGTCGTTGAGGTGACTGCCGTCGTCGATGACGATGTCGAACGGACCCCGCCGGCGACCGAGCTCGTCCAAGAATTCCGGGTCGCTCTGATCTCCTTGCACAGTCCGCATACGCGGCCCGCGTACCCCCGACTTCGGGAAGATATCCAACCCGTACACCAGCCCCCGAGAGAAATAGCGCTGCCACATGCGTAGCGACGCGCCGCCCATGTCCTCGTACTGGTAGCCGCCAATCCCGATCTCGAGTAGTCGAACCGGCTTGGTGCGGAGCCTGGAGAAGTGCCGGTCGTAGTGCTGGGTGTACCAGTGAAAATTGGCCCACTTGTCCGAGCCGAAGCGGGCCGACAATCCGCCGAGGTCTATCGGATGTGCCTCGCACGCTGCCAGCACGGCGTGCATCGCCGAGGTCATTTGTTGCCAACGTCCGAAGAACGCTTGCGCGGTCGTCGTGCCGTTCAAGTCCGGGGACATCTCCGACCAGGTCACATCACGCTGGCTGGGCTCCCCATGTTCGGCTGGTCCGAAAAGGCTCTCCACAAGGTCAACCGCAACGAACCGGATCCGAGCCAGCACTGTTTCGGACCAACCGGGCTCCACCTCCATCCCACCACTGCCGATTGTCAGCACGCGGCCAGTGCATTCCGTACCGTGGACGACCTCCAGCTGAAACCGGCACACCAGGTCGAGCGGTGGTGGATCGCATCGCACTACCAACTCCTCGACGATGACATCCACCGTGGGCTCCAGCCCAATCTGCTGCACAGTCGCGTTCAGCCGCTCTGGACCGCTGCCCGCAGCCAGGAGCAACTGCTCCACTGCGCCCCACGGCTGCGCCATGACGTCGTGCATGTCAGTATTACCCCCGTAGTCTCGCCAGCGGAGCACCGTTGCGGTTCAGCCTGCCATAGAAGGTGCAGTGCCGCGGAACTCGGCGCGAGCAACGACGCCGATGTCGGCCTGGTCAGTGAACAGCCCGTCGAGCCCGGCTCGAAGGTAGCTGACCTGCTCGTCGATCGCCCGCCCGTAGTCGGCCGGCAGGGCAGAAGTCTGGTAGTCGACCGGCAGGAAAGTGTTCTCGGCACGGAATGTGTACGGATGCACGACCAGGCCGGCGTGATGGGCGTCGGTCACCAGCGCAGTGGGGGAGCCGAGCGTGCCGTCGGTCTTGCGGGGGATGACTTGGAGCTTGTCCGGCCCGATTCCCTGGGCGTAGCGCGCGATGCCACGCAGGCCGCCGGGGGTGGAGAGGTCGGCGTAGGTCGGGCCGGAGCCGGCCGCCATGGTGTCGTATGGCGCGCCGGAGGCCGCCAGCAGCTGGACCGACTTCGTCCGCAGGCCGGCCTCGCGCAGTTGCTTGAGGTTGGTCACCTCGAAGGACTGCACGAACACCGGGGCATCCGACTGGTTGAGCCGGTTGCGCCGCAGGATCTCCAGCAGCCGTGGCTCCAGCGGGAGGCCTGCCTGCTGGAAGAACGTGGGGTGCTTGGTCTCGGGGTAGACGCCCACGTTCCGGCGCAGCTCCTCGGACAGCCGGGCCCGAAGATCCAGTAATTCCTGGAATGTGGGAATCTGATACCGCCCGTTGAACAGGGTGTTGTGCTGGCGGATCTGGGGCAGCCGTTCCACCGCGCGCAGCGTCTTGAGCTCGGCGAGGGTGAAGTCCTCGGTGAACCACCCGGTGACGTCGACGCCGTCGAGCTTCTTGATGGTTTTCCGGGAGGCGAACCTGACGTGGCTGGCGACATCCGTGGTACCACCGATCTCCGGCTCGTGCCGGCAGACCAACACCCCGTCTTTGGTTGCCACCAGATCGGGCTCCAAGAAGTCCGCGCCCAGCCGCGCGGCGAGCTCGTAGGAGGCCAGCGTGTGCTCCGGCCGGTAGCCGGCCGCGCCCTGGTGGCCGATCACAATCGAGCCTTGCTGATCTTTGTCGCCGTCGGGTCGAGGTGGGTTGGCCAGCTCTGCGACGCTACTTAGCCTGCCACTGAGTGACGCGCTGAGCGCGGTAACCGGCATTCCGGCAAGAGCATAACGTCGGGTGATCATCGCGTCCTTCCCTGGTCACTTGGATTATTGCCCCGGCTCTGTTCATCAGCTGGTGATGTCCTTGGTGGCGAAGCGCCACCAAGCAGCGAGTCCGAAGACAGTGGCATAGGCCAGGCCGGAGAACGCTCCGCTGGCCAGGTGAGTCCAGTCGATCGGGGATGCCAGCAGGTCAGCCCACGCGGAGTTGAACCGGGTGGGCAGGTAGTCCCGCAGGTCGCCGAGCGCGTCGATGGTCTCCAGGATCTGTGACAGGATCGACAGCAGCACCGCACCACCGACTGCCCCGAGCGGCGCGTCGGTGCTCACCGACAGCAGCAGCGCCAGCCCGGCGACCCAGGCCAGATGCAGTGCCAGGTAAGCGGGAGCCAACGCCAGCCGGCTCGCGGCGGGCAGGAAGCCCAGCGACTGGCCGGTGGGGGAGACCAGCTCCCCCGCACCGTAGGCGACCACACCGACCACCATCGCCACTGCGGGGAGCAGCACCAGGGCACCCGCCGACAACAGCGCGGCCACCGCCGCCTTCTGCCGGAGCAGGCGCCCGCGGGGCACCGGGGCGGCCAGCAGGTAGCGCAGGCTTGACCAGGACGCCTCGCTGGCCACCGTGTCGCCGAAGAACAGCGCCACCACCACAACCAGCAGGAAGCTCACCGTCGAGAACAGGGTGAACACCACGAAGTTGAGCCCGCTGGCGGTGGCGAGATCGATCAGTGTGGCGCCGCCGCGGTTGCGGTCGTCGCGCCCGACCTGGAACGCAAGCCAGAGCAGGAGAGGCAGCAACGCAAGGAATCCCAGAGTGAGCACGGTGCGCCTGCGCCGCAGCTGGCGCATCAGCTCCACCCGCAACGGTAACGTCGCCGCGGCCCGGTAACCGGGTGCTGCCCCCTGGGTGGTCATTCGACGGTCTCCTGGCCCACCAGCTGCAGAAACGCTTCCTCCAGCTGGTGGCGCGCGGCTACTCCTTCGACCCCGATCCCGGCACTGACCAGCGCGGACACCGCCCCGGCGCGGGGAAACCCGTCAAGGTGGGCGTGCACGACGTAGCGTTCCACCCCCATGACGTCGACCCCAGCCAGATCGCGCAGCACCGCGGCGGCCTGCGCCGGGTCGTCCACGGTGAAGCTGACCGTCCCGGTGCCGGCGACGATCTCCGCAACGGTGCCGGCGGCCACCAGCCGACCCCGGTGCATCACCACCACATGGCTGCAGGTCTGCTCCACCTCGGCGAGCAGGTGGCTGGAGACCAGCACCGTCGCGCCGCGGGCAGCGTAATCGCGCAGCACCTCCCGCATGGCATGGATCTGCGGCGGGTCCAGACCGTTGGTCGGCTCGTCGAGCACCAGCAGATCCGGCTTCCCGAGCATGGCCTGGGCGATCGCCAGGCGTTGCCGCATCCCCTGGCTGTAGGTGGCCACTCGTCGATGCACCGCATGGCCCAATCCGGCGATCTGCAACGCCTCCTCAATGCCGGCATCCACCGCAGGCCTACCGGTGGCCGCCCAGTACAGCCGGAGGTTGGCCGCTCCGGTCAGGTGCGGCAGAAATCCCGGACCCTCCACGAACGACCCGACTCGGGACAGCACCGGGGAACCCGCCGTGACCCGGTGCCCGAACGCCCGCAGCTCCCCGCTGGTCGGCCGGATGAGCCCCATCAGCATCCGCAGCACGGTGGTCTTGCCCGCCCCGTTAGGTCCCAGCAGGCCCAGCACCTGCCCGTGCTCGACGCGGAAGGACAGGTCATCGACGGCGGTGAGGCCACCGGGGTAGCGCTTGGTCAGTCCCGTCACCACCAGCGGCACCCCGGCCAGCTCGGGCTCGGCGTCGTCGGTGTGCCGTCGGCGCCGAGCTTCGACCGCCCCGAGCAGCACCACCAGTGAGATGAGGCCACTCAGCCCAGCGAGCTGGGCGACCGGAAGCGGTGCCGGTACCTGCTCGCCGGGCACCACGGGCACCGCTAGGTGGGCGTCGGCGGCCAGCGACACCGTGTACTCGGCGGGTTGTGAGGGCAGCGCATAGCCGCGGTCGGTGGTGGACACCGCGACCTCCAGCCGGTGCCCTGCCTGCACCGGTCGCACCACCCCGGCCAGCGTCACGGTGACCTCCAGCGGGGTGCCGTCGGCGGGCAGCGGGCCGATCCGCGCCGGGGCCACCGCACCCCCGGGAAGCGTGCGGCGCCCGTCCGGGCCGAGGTCGTAGAGCTTGACGAACAGCACTGCGTTGATGCTCTCACCTGCGCTGGTGCTCCCGGTGAGTGTGGCCACCCGCAAGCGAATCTGCGGTGCCCCGGTGACCTGCAGCGCGTCGCCCAGCGCATCGGTAGTGAACATCGCTGCCTGCCCGGGCAGGTCCAGCGCCACCCCGTCGAGGTTCGCGGCGCCCTGGGGCAGGGCAGCGCCCAGGCCCGGCAGGCTGCTCAGCGCGGCCGGGCTGCCGCCGGGCGGGCGGACCACCGGTTGCGGTCCGCCGTGCAGCACCAGTTCCCGGTGTTGCACCGGGACACCGTCGAGCCCGGGGTACACCGGGGCGTGCACGATGCGCTGGGCGGTGCCACGCCGAGTGCCGAAGATGCCCTGCACCTGGTAGTCGAACCCGGTGCCGGGATCCTTGCCGATCCGGCGCAGATGGTAGTCGAACCAGGCGCCGACCTGCTCCTGCAGCGCCGTGCCGGGCTGGCCGCCGTCGTGGCCACCCGCGTACCAGACCACCTTCAGCGGGGCCCCCGCCGAGGTGAGCTGCCGCGCGGTGGCGTCAGCTTGGTCCAGCCCGAACAGCGTGTCGTGCTCGCCCTGGATGAGCAGGGTCGGCGCGGTGATGTTGCCGGCCACCGTGGCGGGCGACGAGCGGCGCAGCAGCGCCATGATCTCCGGGGTGGGGCCTGCGGTGGTGGCGGCTTGGTGGTAAGCAGCACACACCTCTGGGCGGAAGCGCCCGCACAACCCGGTTCCAGCAAGCCCTCCGCTGAAGAGATACCCCGCCCAGTCCCGCTTGAACACCCCGTCCGGGGCGAAGGCGCCGGCGGCCGGGGTGCCGGCGAGGACGGGTCCTGAGCTCGCGGCGTTCGGGAACAGTGCCTGGGCCAGGTCGTTCCAGGTGATCTCCGGTGCGAGCGCATCCACCCGGCGGTCCGTCCCCGCCAGCAACAGGGCCAGCGCGCCGCCGTAGGACGCGCCGGTGACACCGACCCGCGGATCACCCGGCCCGTCGCGGACCACCTCGGGCCGGGTGGCCAGCCAGTCCACCAGCGCCCGGGCGTCGGCCACCTCGTAGTCGGGGGAGTCAAGTCCGATCTGGCCGGTGCTCGCGCCAAATCCGCGGGCTGTCCAGGTCAGTACGACGAATCCGCGGCGGGCCAACGCGGTGGCCTCACCACGGACCCAGTCCTTGCTGCCACCGAAGCCATGGGCTACCAGCACGGCCGGCGCGGGGGTGACTGCCGGCCGGTACACCGTGGCGTCCAGGTGCACCTGGCTGGTGGTACACCGCTGGCGGAGCCAGCAATTATCACACCGCTGGCGGAGCCAGCAATTAGCACACCGCTGGCGCAGCTGGCAATCCGACCCCGGTGCCTCCGGTACGTCGATAGTGACGTTCTCGGTGACCACCGGGGGCGGATCGGGCACCGTCGTGATGGCGATCATTACCCCGGCGCCGGCCACCAGCATGGCGGTGACTAGCACGATGACCAGCACGACGACTTGCACGAGGATGGCTCGCTGGCGCAGCTGCGCGAGGCGCGCCAGTCGGGGCATGCCACCGACGGTAGGTCACCGTCCTCCGGTGCTGTGGTTGTCTCAGCGGATTCTCAGCGCGTTACCACGTAACTTAGGTTATGACGGCGTGGCACCCCCGGCTGGTGCCGGTGCTGGTGGTAGGGGAGACTCGTCCGGACCTGGAGGGGAGTACTCCTTCGCGGCGGCATCGTCAACACGGCTTTCCGCAGTGTCGCGGGTGCCCAGTGAGGTCGGCCGGTCCGCCGGCGGAAGAGACCTCCGGTCTCCGACGCACGCCATCTGACCGGAGGTTCGCTCATGGATGTGCCCACTTGGGTCTGGCTCGCCACAGTGGGTGGTCTCGGCGTCCTGTTCGCCCTCGACCTGCTCATCGTCGACCGCAAACCACATGTGGTGGGTATGGCGGAGGCGGCCCGGTGGGTGGTGTTCTACCTCGCTTGCGCGGTGGTGTTCGGGCTGGGTATCTGGCTGTTCGCGGGCAGCGGTTCCGCCGCTGGGTACTTCGCCGGCTACGTCACCGAGTACATGCTGTCGTTGGACAACCTGTTCGTCTTCATCATTGTCATGACGGCCTTCAGGGTGCCGGCTATTCAGCAGCATCGGGTACTGTTGATTGGCATCGTGCTCGCGCTAGTCATGCGGGGCCTGCTTATTGCCGCGGGCGCAGCACTCATCCATCGTTTCAGCTGGGTGTTCTATTTCTTTGGCTTATTGCTGATCTGTCTGGCTTGGCGGCAGATCAGCGAGCGGAAGCAGAAGCCGGAGTTTGAGGAGAACATCGCGCTGCGTGCGTTGCGCAAGCTGGTGCCGGTCATCAACGACTACGATGGGTCGCGGCTCACGGTCGTGCGGGAAGGCAAGCGGTGGTTCACCCCGATGGTCGTGGTAATGGTCGCGATCGGTTCGGTCGACTTGGTTTTTGCCCTGGACTCCATCCCGGCGGTCTTCGGGCTTACTCAGGAACCATTCCTCGTTTTTACCGTCAATGCTTTTGCGCTCATGGGTTTACGGCAACTGTACTTCCTCATTGGGGGGTTGCTCACCAGGCTGGTCTACCTGTCTGTCGGGTTGGCCATGGTTCTCGGGTTCATCGGCGTCAAGCTGATGCTGGATGCGCTGAATGACAACTCGCTGCCATTCCTCAACAATGGTCAGCCGCTGGACTCGGTGCCGACGGTAGGGATCGGCGTCTCGCTGGGTGTGATCGTCGGTGTGCTGTTGGTGACGACCGTGGCCAGCGCCCTCACCACGCGCAGACGTCGCCGTGGTGATCGGTCGCCGGGCTCAGAGACGATCAAGTTACAGGCCGGTAACCGTGGACGAGCATGATCCGGGAAGGTGCCGGTAGTCAGCGCCGACCAGCCCGCTCACCCGCATCGCTGGCGCGCCCTTGCGGTGACCCAGATGGCGGGTTTCATGAGCCTTCTGGATGTCAGCATCGTCAACGTTGCACTGCCTTCCCTTCAGCACAGCCTGGGCGCCTCAATGGCGCAGGTGCAGTGGGTGGTGTCCGGCTACGCACTCGCCTTCGGGCTGGCGCTGGTGGCGGGCGGGCGGCTCGGCGACGCGCTGGGCCGGCGGCGGATGTTCCTCGTCGCACTGACCGGGTTCGTGCTGACCAGTGCCTTGTGCGGGGCGGCGCCCAGCGTGGAGTGGTTGGTCGTGGCCCGGTTGCTGCAGGGCGTCACCGCGGGGATGCTCACCCCACAGAACTCGGGCCTAATCCAGGTGCTGTTCCGCGGCGCGGAACGGGGTAGGGCGTTCGGCATCTTCGGTGCCACGATGGGCCTGTCGACGGCGGTCGGTCCGGTGCTCGGCGGCGTCATCCTTGCAGCGGCGGGGGAGCAGGAGGGGTGGCGCTGGGTCTTCACGGTCAACGTCCCGATTGGTTTGATCGCACTGGTGGCCGCGTGGCGTTTGGTGCCATCCAGGCAGCGCACGGGTCAGCCGGTGCTAGCACAGCTCGACGTGATCGGCACGCTGCTGCTCGGGGCTGGCCTGCTGTGCCTGCTGCTCCCGCTGGTGCAGGTCGACAGCGGTGGTGGGCTGTGGTGGCTGTGCGGGCCGGCATCTGTGCTGATCGCGCTCTTCCTGCGCTGGGAGCGGCTGCTGGTGCGGCGCCACCGGGCGCCGTTGCTGGACACCCAACTGCTGTCCGCTACGCCCGGCTATCCGGCGGGGGCTGCGCTGGGGCTGGTGTACTTCGTCGGCTTCAACGGGGTCTGGCTGGTGTTCGCGCTGTACTTCCAACGCGGGCTGGGGTACACGCCGCTGCAGTCTGGGCTCGCGGTGACGTCGTTCGCGCTCGGGTCGGCGGTGTCGGCTGTGGTCGCCGGCCGGTTGGTGACCAGGTATGGCCGCTGGTTGACGGTGGTCGGGTTGAGTGGTACGGCGGTTGGGTTGGCTGCCACTGCGGTGGTGCTGTACGCCGTACCCGCGGTGTGGGAAGGGTGGGCAGTGGCGCTGCCGCTGCTAGTGGCGGGCATCGGCGGCGGCGCGGTGATCTCGCCGAACGTCACGCTGACCTTGGAGCGTGTGCCGCCCCGGATGGGTGGTGCTGCGGCGGGAGTGCTCCAGACCGGGCAGCGGATCGGATCAGCGATCGGGACGGCCACCCTGGCGGCGGTGTTCTCCAGCGTACTGGCTCACAGTGGCCACTACCAGAACGCCATTGCTGCGGCAGTGCTCACCGGGACAGGGTTCGTATGCCTGGCTCTGCTGGTGGCCGTGCTGGAACTCCGGGCCGGTCGGCATCGGGTGTTCCGGAGCGCACCGGAGCAGGCCGGTGTGCGTCGGGCCTGACTGAGACCCGACGCACCCACACCGTTGTCCCTAGCGGTTTTCGTCTATCGGCGGTTGTACGCGGGTATTGCCGAGTTGCGGTCGGCGGCGAACCCGACGGTCACCAGCAGGATCGCGCTGATCAGGTGTAGTCCGTGGTCAGCCAGGTTGAGCGCGAGAATGTTCGCGGTGGAGCCCTGCAGTGCTATGCCAGCTGCGAACACGAGAAAATACACTGCGCCAACGGTCGTGTTGACCCGCTTGCTGATCATGACAGAGGCGAGGCCGCCGGCAATCAACAGAGCACCGACGAGTATGTGCACTACGTTGTGCAGCGGATTGAGCATGAAGCCAAGCAATGTCTTGCCGGTCATGCTGGCGAAGTCGCTGAATCCGGTAATGAAGAACCCCACCACGCCGACCAGCACATATACCAGACCGAAGCCGACGCCCAGATTCTTGTTGACCATGACACGCGGTTCCCTTCTGCGACGGCGAGCTGGCGGCCATCGACGGGGCCCCAGTCTCAGTCGATGTTCGTCGCCCGGATGCCGCCCGGTTCGCGGCAAGCGTGTCTCGGAAGCGTAGGATCTGGACAGGATGGTGAACAACCGAGTGTGCGTCGGTGGGCCGTACTTCGAAGACCTGTCGCATGGGCAGGTCTTCGCCGATGCTCCAGGCCTGACGTTGACTCCGGGTCACGCCGCGCTACATCAGGCGCTGTCCGGCGACCGGCTCCGGTTGCCGCTGGACCACGAGCTGTCCACGGCGGTCACCGGCCGCACCGAGCCGTTGGCGCATCCCACGCTGGTCTGCCATGTCGCGATCGGGCAGACCACGGCACCCTCGCAGCGGGTCCGCGGCAACCTCTTCTACCGAGGCCTGCGGCTGCTGCGGCCAGTACACCTCGGTGACACGCTGCGCACCCGCACCGAGGTCGTCGCCCTGCGGCAGAACCGCCCGAAACCGGGGCGGCCGGCCACCGGGCTGGCCGTGCTGCGCGTGCAGGTCAGCAACCAGCGTGCGGAGCCCGTGCTCGACTTCTGGCGTTGCCCGATGATCCCGTTGCGCGATCCTGAGACCGACACGGGGCATACCGACAGCTTCGACGAGATCCCCACCGACGCGGACCCCGTCGACGACCTGCCGTGGGGCTGGCAGCTCGCCCCGTTCGAGCCCACCGTGACCGAACCCGGCACGGTCTACGACATTGAGGTGCGCGACACCGTAACCGGTGCCCCCGAGCTGGCCAGAGTCACTCTCAACCTCGCGGCCACGCACACCGATCCCGGCGCGTCGGCCTACGGGCGTCGCCTGGTCTACGGCGGGCACACCATCTCGATCGCCGGGGCGCAGGCCACCCGGGCGCTGCCCCACCTGGTGACGATCGTGGCCTGGCGCAGCTGTGACCACACCGGTCCGGTGTTCGAGGGCGACGTGCTACGCACCGAGCTGCACGTTGAGGCCGTCCATCAGCGCGATGGTCACCAGTTGATCGATCTGCGGGCCGTGGTGCACGGTTGCCCAGCGCCCGATGCTGGTGATCCGGCCGCGGCGCAGCTGCCGGTGCTGGACTGGCGGTTCGTGGCGCTTGCACGGTGAGCGAGGTGGGAGATGACCGGGATCCTGGCCGGGATGCGGGTGGTGGAGGGCTCGGCCTTCGTGGCGGCTCCACTCGGCGGGATGACGCTGGCCCAGCTCGGCGCGGACGTGATCCGGTTTGACCCGATCGGTGGCGGTCTGGACGCCCACCGCTGGCCCGTCACCGCTGAGGGCAAGAGCTTGTTCTGGGCGGGTTTGAACAAGGGCAAGCGTTCGATCGCGGTCGACATGCGGTCGCCGCTGGGCAAGGAACTCCTCACCGACCTGATCACCGCGCCCGGTGCGGACGCGGGATTATTCCTGACGAACTTCCCGGCCACGGGCTGGCTGGATTTCACCAGGCTCAGCTCCTACCGCCCCGATCTGATCATGGTTAATATCGTGGGCAACCCGGACGGTTCATCCGCGGTCGACTATACTGTCAACCCCGCCGTCGGCTTTCCCTGGACCACTGGCCCGGACACCCTGTTCATGCCGGTCAACCACCTGCTGCCGGCCTGGGATGCGATCACCGGCACGCTGGCCGCGACCGGGCTGCTGGCCGCCGAGCGCCAGCGGCGGATCGACGGTACCGGCCAGTTCGTCCGGCTGGCGCTTACCGATGTGGCGTTTGCGATGGTCGGGCACCTCGGCAACATCGCCGAAGTACAGATCAACAAGACCGAGCGGCCCAGGTACGGCAACGACCTGTACGGCGCCTTCGGGCGTGACTTTGCCACCAAGGACGGCAAGCGCGTGATGGTGGTCGGCCTGACCCCGCGGCAGTGGCGCAGCCTGGTCGCCGCGGTCGGGATGGGTGACGCTTGCGCCCAGGTTGAGCAGCTGCTCGGGGTGGATCTGGCAAAGGAGGGTGACCGGTTCGTCGCGCGGCAGGTGATCGGTGCCCTCATCGGGCCGTGGGTTGTCAGCCACACGCTGTCCGAGGTCCGCGAGATCTTCGACGCGCACGATGTGTGCTGGGGCCCGTACCAGACCTTCGCCGAAATGGTGACGACTGATCCGCGTTGCTCGCCCGGAAACCCGATGTTTGCCGAGGTCGATCAGCCCGGGATCGGCACCTATCTCATGCCCGGCTCACCGCTCGACTTCTCCGCTGTGCAGCGGTTACCACCAGCGCCGGCGCCCCGGCTCGGTCAGCACACCGACGAGATCCTCGCCGGGATCCTGGGCCTGTCCGGTCCGGAGATCGGGCGACTGCACGACGACGGCGTCGTCGCCGGAGCCCCCAGAGACGTCTGACGCTTCTGGGGGCCCCGGTTTCGCTAGGAGACGTGCTCGCAGTCTTTGGAGATCACGTCCTCGGGCCCCGCCCCGGTCACGGTGTCATTCCCGGCACCACAGGTGACGACGTCAATCTCGCCGTCTTTCCCCAGGTTGATGGTGTCGTCCCCGGCGCCGCCGTTGATGGTGTCCTTGCCGGCACCTGCTGTGATGGTGTCGTTGCCGGCCCCACCATCGATGGTGTCGTCCCCGGCGCCGCCGGTGATCGTGTCGTCCCCGGCCCCGCCCTGGATGCGGTCGTTCCCAGCGCCGCCATCGAGGATGTCGTTTCCTGCGCCACCGTCGATGGTGTCGTTCCCGTCACCGCCGTTGATGGTGTCGTTTCCGGCTCCGCCGTAGAGGGTGTCGTCCCCGGCGAGACCGTTGATGGTGTCGTTCCCGGCGCCGCCGTTGATGGTGTCCGCGCTGCTGGTACCGGTGATGGTGTCATTACCGGGGGTGCCGTTGATGGTGGCAGCTGACGCCACTCCGGTCCATCCGAAGAGCAGCACGGTTCCGGTTGCTGCTACGGCGATACTCCGACGCACACTTCGCTGTGACATGCTTTGGAATCCTTTCGGGAGTCATTTTTCTCAGCTAACGAACCGCGCAGCGGAAACACATCCGATACCGACGCCCACGTTGCGGACTGAGGTCGGCTGCTGCCGGTACTGTATCTGTCACCTTTTCATCGCAAGTGTCAAACGGTTCGTTACATGCCTCGAAGGCTTGTTCTCTGTTTGTGACACGATGTTCTTCTACTCGGTTTCGGCACCATTTACGAATGGTAACAAATAAGGACGGGAAGTGGTTCTCGGCAGCCTTTTTTGTTCAATTTTGACGGGTTTCGTCAATGTGGAGTGTTGACTCGTTGTATGTGCGGTTTACGATCCGGCTATCGATACGCGTGCACTATTTCCTCGGGTGAGGCGTCCCGACCCACAGTCGTCTCAAGATCGTATAGGGGTCGAGAGTGTGCGGCCGGCTACTGCCCGGTGCAACACACTCTGCGCCATGACCGCCCGATACCGAATACACCACGGACCGATGTCACTGTCGGCGGGATCCGGGGAAGGACTGTCGCAACGGATCCCCCCACCTCCCCGTGGGGCGCCGGGGGCGGAGCAGGCGAACGTCAGCGCGGACCGCTGTCACGTGCCGCACCACCTGCCGCGCCACACCAGGACTGTCGGAATTGCGGGAGTGGCACTCGCCTGATATGCCCCCTTGGTGCGAGCGGTCTGGTCACCGCCTCTGGTAGATCTCGCGACGGTGCCCGACGCGCACAACGAGGACGACGAGCTCGTCGTCATTGATCTCGTAGATGATGCGGTAGTCGCCGGTGTGGACTCTCCACTCGCCAGTCCCGCTGACCAGTCGGGTCGCTGCCGGAGGTCGCGGCTCGGTGGCGAGTAGCTCGATTACGGCTTGGATGCGCCGGCGGTCCTGGGGATCGAACTTCCGCAGCTCACGGGCCGCAGATGGGGCCCAGGGTGACGCGGTAGGTCATGTCAGGCCAAGGTCGGCCTTGACCTCAGCCCACGGGATCGGAGCCTCACCCGTCGCCTCCATTTCGGCGCGGGCCTCGGCCGCTGCCCGGATGTCAGCCATGTCCTCGGCAAGCTCAAGGAGTCGATCCAGGTCGTCGGCATCGATGACCGCTGCCACCCGCCGCCCACGGCGGGCGAGGTAGACCGGTCGATGCTCCGCATGCGCACGATCAATGATCGACGCCAGCTGGCTCCGCGCTTCGGAGAGATTAAGCGGTGCAGGACTGGACACGCTAAAAGCGTACAACTGATCTGCCTATTGTACAATTCTATCTTGTTATGTACAACTAACGGTCCTGGCACCCGTCGTGACCGACGATCCGACCGACTTGCGGCAGCTCGCCGACGCACGGGGCGCAAGCAAAAGCCGCGGGTGGCCGCGAGCCTGTCAGTGGCGCTACAGCACTCCGACGAAGTCGGCCAGCTCGCGCAGTCCGCGCCGGCGGCGCCGGTCACGGCGCAGCATCTGCCGCAGCATGTCATGGACGCGGTGGGTGAACATCAGCTGCTCAGGCGCCATCACCCGGGCGGTGGTCAGTGCGCTGAGTGCGTCGTCATCGTGTCTGCGCAGGTAGTGTGACCAGGCGATGGTGATCAGGTGGGAGGCGCGGCGCTCGGCCAGCTCAGCAGGCAATGCGGTGTCGTCCACGTGCGCGGCCTGGCGCAGGGCATCGATGGGGTCACCCATCTCGGTGGCCAGCCATACCCGGTGAATGGCCACGTTGGTGGGTCCGAACGCGAGCCAGAAATCATTGCGATCACCAGTGAGCGCTGCGGCCCGGTCACACTCGCTGAGGAAGTCGCGTACCGCCACGTGGTCACCGACAGTTGCCGCGCCCACCGCGCCCTTGAGCATCAACGCGCCATACATCGACGCGTGTTGCGGGGACTCAGCCAGCTGGGGCCGGAGTGCATCGGCAGTTGCGACCGGTAAATCGATGGACTCCTGGAGGCGCCCGTTGTGACGCAGCACCACCGCCAGCCGCCAGGCAGCCCCGGCGACGAGCAGTTCATCCTCGCTGCGCTCGGCCGCAGCCATGTCTCGTTCGGCGGCAATCCACGGCAGATCTTTCTCACCGATCCGGTCCAGCATCCCGGAGGTGACTCGCCAGACCAACGAGAGTTGCCCGAACGCGCGGTGTTGTCGTTCGCCGCAGCTTATGTTGGCAGCTTGCCAGGCGTTGGCGATGAGGTCAGGGAGCAGCGAGCCGAGCCGTGACCACCGCTCGATTTGCGAACAGACAAACGCTTCGTTGATCTGCACCGCCAGCTCGGTGTACCCGACCGGTGGCCGGTCGGGTACACCGAGTACTTGGGCTGACCCGTTGTACCGGAGCATCGCGGCCTTGATCGCGGCAACGGAGTCCGGCGCGGTGCCGATCATCGCATCGCGCAGCTCGCGGCGCCGGACGGTGAATGCGGCAGGCAGTAGCTTGGCTGGCTCGATGCCCAGGGCATCGGCGATAGCGACGATGGTGGACAGCCGGTCCAGCTCCCGGGCACCCCGCTCGAACTGGGCAAGCCACTCGGCACTGCGTCCCACAAGCCCAGCCAGCACCTCCTGTGTAATGCCCTTACGCCGCCGGTAGAACACCACCCGCTCACCGGCAGTCGCCTCCTCGATCAAACCCACACCGCCGAGTCTAGGGAGCACGTCCCAAGGTCTCATGGGAGGTTTACTGCCCGAATGTGTCCCGGGCGTGGCGGGCACGGGACGTGACGGCGGTGACTCGCGAGTGTCCCAGCGAGTGCTGGCCAGCTGGCGCTCGGCGAAAGTTAACAACTCGAAGACATCGCGGGCGAAGTAACCGTATAGTCCCTCGTTCGACGCGTCTGCGGGTTGCTTGGGTTCAAACGGTCGTAGCGACAGGTAATTACTATAGCAGATCTTGATCCTGCTATGATACCCCCTTTCCGGGGCCTACTGGGGGGTAGCTAATGAGTGGGGCTGGAGCCGTTATGCATGCAGGAACGAGAGATAATTTCCCGGGAACTGAACCGGGAGCGTTCGGCGCGTTTCATCGGGAAGTTGCTCGGTCGACATCATAGCACAATCGCGCGCGAGATCGAACGAAATGGCGGCGTCGCCGAATATCGGGCTGTCGCCGCCCAAGAGCGTTACGATGAGCACAAGGTATGCCCGAAAGAGCGGAAGCTGGTAGCATCGACCCGGTTGCATGATGCGGTGAACGAGGGACTGAAACAAAATTGGTCCCCGAGCAGATCAGTACAAGACTCGAAAAAGACCACCCCGACGACCCGGAGATGCACGTGTCACCCGAAACTATTCACCAGACGCTGTATCTACGGGCGCGGGGTGAGCTGCGTACCGAGCTCAAGCTCGCGTTACAGCAGGGCCGGGCGCGGCGGGTGCCCCGGTCCCGGGCATCCCTGAGCAGGGGAAAGATCCCGGACATGGTCAATATCAGCGAGCGTCCCGCCGAAGCTGACGATCGCGCAGTGCCCGGTTTTTGGGAGGGAGACTTGATCATCGGAAAGGGCGGCAAGTCGCAGATCTCGACCCTGGTTGAGCGTACCAGCAGATTTACCATGCTTGTGCGGATTCCCTACGACCGCTGCGCCGATCGCGTGGCCGCACTCCTGGCCCGGAAAATGGAGACGTTGCCTGAGTTTCTGCGCAACAGTGTAACCTGGAATCAAGGCAAGGAAATGTCCCGCCACGCCGAGTTCGCCATCCGCACGGGCCTGCCCGTCTACTTTTGCGACCCACACTCACCATGGCAGCGCGGCACCAATTGAGAACACTAACGGGCTACTCCGGCAGTACTTCCCGAAAGGCACCGATCTGTCCTTGCACACCCAGGCAGAACTTGATACGATAGCGGCAGAACTGAACGGCAGGCCACACAAGACGCTAAACTGGCGAAAGCCGGTCGAGGTCCTTGATGAACTGATCGCGGAGCGCTGTGTCGCCATAACCGATTGAAACCGCCGTTGCGCCGTGAGACGATTGTTGGCGGCGCGTCCCGGACGAACCACTCGATCCGCTGGCCCAAAGCGTTGGCGAACCGTGCCAACTCCAGCGCCGACACGCGACATTAACCAGACTCAAGTCTTGGCCAACGCCGAGCGATCAAGTTGGACGGCAGCGGCCAATTGAACCTGAGTCAGCCCTGCCCGGCTTCGCGCCTCGGCGATCCGCTGGCCCATCATCCTCGCGTCGATCCCCCCATGTGCGATTCTAGAACAATTGACTCGCCATGTCTTCGGCCAGCGGTGTTAAGTAGATGACTGCTCGAAGTGACGGTGCTGTAACCGCTGGTTACCAGCCCCGGGCGCGCCACTCGGCGAGGTGGGGGCGTTCGGTGCCGAGAGTGGAGTCCTTGCCGTGGCCGGGATAGAACCACGTTTCGTCGGGGAGCTGGCTGAATACCCGTGACTCCAGATCGTCCATCAGCGAGGTGAAGTCTGCCGGCGATGTTGTCCGTCCAGGCCCGCCGGGGAACAGCGAGTCACCGGTGAACAGGTGCGGGGTGCCGTCGGCGTCGCGGTGCAGCAGGGCGATCGAACCAAGAGTGTGTCCGCGCAGGTGGATCACCTCCAGCACGACCTGGCCGACGGCCACGGTGTCGCCGTGGCCCACCAGCAGGTCTGGAGGCACCGGTAACGCAGGGGCATCGACAGGGTGCGCGACGGTCTGTGCTCCGGTGGCGCCGGCGAGCGCACCGAGGGCCTGCCAGTGGTCTGCATGCCGGTGGGTGGTGACGATCGTCCGCAGATTGGGGCGGTCCGGACCATGGCCCAGCAGGTCCATCAGCCGCTCGGCGTCGTTGGCCGCGTCGATCAGCAACGCCTCGCCGGTGGACCGGCAGACCAGCAGGTAGACGTTGTTGTCCATCGACCCGACCGAGATCTTCGTAGTGGTCAGTGCGTCCAGCGTCCGCCGCTGCGCCGGTCCTTGTGGTTCGACCGTACCGTCGTAGTTCTCGAGGATGTCCACAGGTGCCGACCGTAATGTGCCGGCCGCCGCTACCGCGAGTCCGGTTCTGTCAGACCGGGCGCATAGCATGGGCGAGACCGTTCGACCCGCGACACGCCGGGCACAAAGGGAGCACGGTGTCCGAAAGGGACGCAGTGTTCGAAAGGAGTGTAGTGGCTGACCGACTCGTCGTCCGCGGTGCGCGGGAGCACAACCTGCGCAACGTCGACCTCGACCTGCCCCGCGACAGCCTCATCGTGTTCACCGGGCTGTCCGGTTCCGGCAAGTCCAGCCTCGCCTTCGACACCATCTTCGCGGAGGGCCAGCGCCGCTACGTCGAGTCGCTGTCGGCCTACGCCCGGCAGTTCCTCGGGCAGATGGACAAGCCCGACGTCGACTTCATCGAGGGCCTATCGCCCGCGGTGTCGATCGACCAGAAGTCCACCAGCCGCAACCCCCGCTCCACCGTCGGCACCATCACCGAGGTGCACGACTACCTGCGCCTGCTCTACGCCCGCGCCGGGGAGCCGCACTGCCCGGTGTGTGGTGAGCCGATCTCCCGGCAGACCCCGCAGCAGATCGTCGATCAGGTGCTCGCCCTGGAGCCCGGTACCCGGTTCCAGGTGCTGGCGCCGGTGGTGCGGACCCGCAAGGGCGAGTTCGTCGACCTGTTTGCCGAACTGCAGTCCCAGGGCTACTCCCGGGTGCTGGTCGACGGCACCGTGCACCCGCTGACCCATCCACCCAAGCTCAAGAAGCAGGACAAGCACGACATCTCCGTGGTGGTCGACCGGCTATCGGTCAAGGACAGCGCCAAGCAGCGGCTCACCGACTCGGTGGAGACCGCACTGCGGCTGGCCGACGGCTTGGTCGTGCTCGATTTCGTGGACCGTGACGAGCACGACCCGCACCGGCAGCGCCGGTTCTCCGAGCGGATGGCCTGCCCGAACGGCCACCCCATCGGCGTCGACGACCTGGAACCGCGCTCGTTCTCGTTCAACTCGCCCTACGGCGCCTGCCCGGAGT
>JBOHFG010000402.1:0-18352 GCA_050699575.1 Pseudonocardiaceae bacterium | reverse complement strand
GCATCATCCAGGGCGCGGAGTCCGGCGAATTCCTGCGCCGGGTGCACGAGCTGGTACTCGGCGAGAACAGCTTCTACGACGAGGTGTTCGCCTCGCTGCGCATCCCCTACGAGCCGGTGCGCTGGGTGCAGGACATTCCCGAGGGAACGGTCGACAAGACAGCCCGGGTACTGGAGATCATCGACGCCTACCGCACCCGTGGGCACCTCATGGCCGACACCGACCCGCTCAACTACCGGCAGCGCCAACACCCTGATCTCGACGTGCTGCGTCACGGTCTCACCCTGTGGGATCTGGAGCGGGAGTTCGCCGTCGGCGGGTTCGCCGGGCGCTCCCACATGCTGTTGCGCGACATCTTGGGCGTGCTGCGCGACGCCTATTGCCGCAATGTCGGCGTGGAGTACATGCACATCTGCGCACCCGATGAGCGGCGGTGGCTGCAAGAACGCGTGGAGCGGGCGCACGACAAACCCACGGGCGCCGAGCAGAAGTACATCCTGTCCAAGCTCAACGCCGCGGAGTCGTTCGAGACCTTCCTGCAGACTAAGTACGTCGGCCAGAAGCGCTTCTCGCTGGAAGGCGCCGAGACCGTGATCCCGCTGCTGGACGTCGTGCTGGACAAGGCTTCCGAGTACAAGCTGGACGAGGTCGTGCTCGCCATGTCGCACCGCGGCCGGCTCAATGTACTGGCCAACCTGGTGGGCAAACCGTACTCGCAGATCTTCCGCGAGTTCGAGGGCAACCTTGACCCCGGGCAGGCACACGGCTCCGGTGACGTCAAGTACCACCTGGGGGCCGAGGGCAAGCACTACCGGATGTTCGGCGACGGCGAGACGAAGGTGTCGCTGATCTCGAACCCGTCGCATCTAGAGGCCGTGAACCCGGTACTGGAAGGCATCGTGCGGGCCAAACAGGACATCCTGGACAAGGGCCCGGACGGCTTCACCGTGTTGCCACTGGCGCTGCACGGGGATGCCGCCTTCGCCGGGCAGGGCGTGGTGGCCGAGACGCTCAACCTGTCGCAACTGCGCGGTTACCGCACCGGTGGCACCGTTCACGTGATCGTGAACAATCAGGTCGGATTCACCACGGCACCACAGTATTCACGGTCCAGCGAATACTGCACCGATGTCGTGAAGACGATTGGCGCGCCGGTGTTTCACGTCAACGGCGATGACCCGGAGTCGTGCGTCTGGGCCGCCAAGCTTGCGGTGGACTACCGACAAGAATTTCGCAAGGACGTCGTGATTGACATGATTTGCTACCGTCGCCGCGGTCACAACGAAGGCGACGACCCGTCGATGACCCAGCCGAAAATGTACGACATCATCGACAGCAAGCGGTCGGTCCGCAAAAGCTACACCGAAGCGCTCATCGGTCGCGGAGACATCTCCATAGCGGAGGCCGAGGCCGCGCTGAAGGACTACGCGCAACAGCTTGAACACGTCTTCAACGAGGTGCGGGAGCTGGAAAAACGCCCCGCGGCGCCGAGCGAATCGGTGGAAGCCGAGCAGATCGTGCCCACCGGGCTGGACACCGGGGTGGATCGCGGAGTCATTGAACTGATCGCCGACGCGCACGTCAACTTGCCCGAGGGTTTCAGCCCACACCCCAGGGTCCGGCCAGTGCTGGAAAAACGCGCGACAATGGCCCGCGAGGGTGGCATCGACTGGGCCTTCGCCGAGCTGCTGGCGCTCGGATCGGTCTGCCTGGACGGCCGCACAGTGCGACTGTCCGGTCAGGACACCCGCCGCGGCACGTTCGTGCAACGGCACTCGGTACTGATCGACTGCAAGACCGGGACCGAGTACACCCCGCTGATGAACCTCGCACCGGACCAGGCGAAGTTCATGGCCTACGACTCGGCGCTGTCCGAGTTCGCCGCACTGGGCTTCGAATACGGCTATTCAGTGGCGAATCCGGACGCCTTGGTGCTCTGGGAAGCGCAGTTCGGTGACTTCATCAATGGCGCGCAGCCGGTGATCGACGAGTTCATCTCCTCTGGTGAAGCCAAGTGGGGCCAACGTTCCGACGTCGTGCTGCTGCTGCCACACGGTCACGAGGGGCAGGGTCCGGATCACACGTCCGGCCGCATCGAGCGGTTCCTCCAACTGTGCGCCGAGGGCTCCATGACGGTTGCCCAACCGTCCACGCCGGCGAACTACTTCCACCTGCTGCGCCGCCACGCCCTGGACGGGGTACACCGGCCACTGGTGGTGTTCACGCCGAAGTCGATGCTACGACTCAAGGCGGCGGTGAGCCCGGTGGAGGACTTCACCTCGGGTCGGTTCGCCTCGGTGCTGGATGACCCGATGGTTGCCGATCCCTCGACTGTGCGCCGGGTGCTGCTGTGCAGTGGCAAGATCAGCTACGAGCTGAATGTCGCGCGCCAGCAGCGTGGCGTCGAGGACATCGCGATCGTTCGCATCGAGCAGCTCTACCCAGTACCCCAGCGTCGGCTGGCTGCGGCACTGGACCGCTACCCGCAGGCCACCGACGTGCGCTGGGTACAGGAGGAACCCGCCAACCAGGGCGCTTGGCCGTTCTACGGGCTGAGCCTGCCCGAGCTGATGCCGCAGCGGTTGAGCACCCTGCGGCGGATTTCCCGGCGCGCCATGGCGGCACCCTCGGCGGGGTCGGCCAAGGTGCACGAGGTCGAGCAGCACGAGCTCATCGCCGCCGCCCTCGACGGCTGACTCCCTCCCCGGCGTGTCCGGCACGGGCCTCCGGTGTGTCGGCGTACGCTCCGCCAGCTGGTATGGGCACGGTCCTGAGAGGAGTCGAGGTGTATTTCACCGACCGCGGCATTGAGGAACTCGAAGACCGACGCGGCGGCGAACAGCTCAGCATCGAGTGGCTGGCGGCCCGGATGCGCACGTTCGTCGATAGTCACCCGGAGTTCGAGGACGCCGTCGAACGGCTGGCCACCTTTCTGGCTCGCGACGACACCGACGAGCCGGACCAGCTCGAGAGCTCCGACGACAGTTCACTCGCTGCCGGCTAACCCGCAGGTGTATTACCACGCATAGGCCTCCGGGGCGGGCTTGGCGCCGTTGGGTGCCGGCGGCGGGAACTGCTCATCGAGGCGGGCCAGCACCTCGGCGTCCAGTGTGATCGTGACGGCCCGCAGAGAGCTGTCCAGGTGCCCGATGGTCCGTGGGCCAACGATCGGCGCGGTCACCCCGTCCTGGTGCAGCAACCAGGCCAGGCCGACGTTGGCCGGATCCTCGCCGAGTTCGGCACACAGCTTTTCGTAGGCCCCGATGCGTTCCCGGTTCGCGTCGAGTGCGTCGACCGAGTACCCTGTAGTGCTTCGCGAACCGCCGCCCTCACGTTGCTTGCGCAGCGCACCGCTGAGCAGGCCACCGTGCAGCGGCGACCACGGGATCAGCCCGATGCCGTAGTCCCGGGCGGCGGGCAGCACCTCCAACTCGACCCAACGGGTGAGCAGGTTGTAGATGGACTGCTCACTGACCAGCCCGGTGACGTGCTGCCGGCGGGCCGTCTCCTGCGCGGCAGCGAGGTGCCAGCCGGCGAAGTTTGACGAGCCAACATAAATGATCTTGCCCTGCTGCCGGAGCACCGACATGGCCTCCCAGATCTCCTCCCATGGGGTGGCCCGGTCCACGTGGTGCATCTGGTAGAGGTCGATATAGTCGGTCTGCAACCGGCGCAGCGATGCCTCACACGCCCGCCGGATGTTCAGCGCGCTGAGCTTGGTCTCGTTGGGCCAGTCCCCCATCGAGCCGTAGAGCTTGGTCGCCAGCACGGTGTGCTCCCGGCGTCCACCGCCTGAGGCGAACCACCGGCCGATGATCTGCTCGGTGACACCTTCCCCCTTCTGCCAGCCATAGACGTCGGCGGTATCGAGGAAGTTGATGCCCTGCTCATGGGCCCGGTCCATGATGGCGTGACTGTCAACCTCCGAGGTCTCCGGGCCGAAGTTCATCGTGCCCAGGCACAGGCGGGACACCGAAAGGCCGCTACGGCCCAGCTGCGTGTAGTCCATGCCCACCAGCCTCGCACCACAGCCCAGATCAGACCACCTTGACTTCTCCCTACGCGAGGTTGCCAGGCTGTGGCCATGAGGGCAGCCCGATCCGTCGCTCCGATTCGCTCGGATCTGTTCGGCCCGAATCACCGCACGACCACGGTCGGCGTGCTCCTGTTGGTCAGCATGGTGGCGTTTGAGGAGATGGGGGTGGGCACCGCTATGCCGGCCTTGGTGGCCGACCTCAGTGCGCCGTCGCGGTACGCGTGGCCGTTCGTGGCGTTCATGGCGGCGGGCGTGTTCGGCACCGTGCTCGGCGGGCGGTGGTGTGATCTGGCCGGGCCAAAGATCCCGCTGGTGGCGGCCCCGGCACTGTTCGGGGCAGGTCTCCTGGTGGCCGGCACCGCAGCCGGCCTGCCGCAGCTGCTGGTCGGGCGGGTGTTACAGGGGTTGGGCGCCGGCGTCCTGACGGTGGCGGTGTACGTGCTCATCGCAGTGGTCTACCCCGAACGGACCCGTCCCGCACTGTTCGGGTTGATGTCGTCGGCGTGGGTGCTGCCGGCGCTGATCGGACCGCCGGTCGCCGGGGTGGTGACCGAACGACTGTCCTGGCACTGGGTATTCCTCGGGTTGGTGCCGGTAGTGGTACTCGCGGTCGGGCTGGTGGTGCCCGCGGTGCGCCGGCTCGGGAAGCCGGACCCCGGCCGGCGCACTCCCCCACGGTGCGAGCTGATTCTCGCCGCCCTGGGCGCCGCGGTGGGGGTCTCCGCGCTGAGCTGGGCCGCGCAGCGTCCCAGTGCGTGGGCCGCCGCGGCGGCGCTGGTGCTGCTGGTGCCAGCAATGCGCCGGTTGCTGCCGGCCGGGGTGTTCCGGGCACGCCGTGGCGTGCCGACCGTGGTGGCCGCCCGGGGATTACTCGCCGGGGTGTTCTTCACCACCAGCTCCTACCTGCCGCTGATCTTGACCAGCACCCACCACTGGACGCTGGCCGCCGCTGGGACCCCGCTGATGGTCGGCTCGCTGGGCTGGTCGGCAGCCTCCGGATGGCAGGGACGCCACCCGTACCTGCCCCGGCACCGGCTGCTGCGGATCGGGTTCGGCCTGCTCACGCTGGGCACCGCCGGGCTGCTGCTGGTCGCGCCGCGCTGGGGTACGCCGTGGTTGGCCCTGCCACTGTGGGGAATCGCCGGGATCGGCATGGGACTGGGCTACTCGTCGGTGTCGTTCCTGCTTCTGCAGCAGTCCGCCGCCGGTGAGGTGGGGTTCCACTCGTCGGCCGCACAAATGTCCGACCAGCTCGCCACCGCAACCCTAATCGGCGCCGGCGGAGCACTACTAGCACTGCTGGGCTCCCCTCCACGAGCCCTGCCCATCCTACTAGCGACCCTAACCGGCCTAGCCCTCCTAGGCGCCGCAATATCCAGCCGCACCGCCACCCCCCTAGTCCCCCGACCCCGACATGGAGACATAACGGGGTAAAAGCGGGGCTGCTCACCCCGTTATGTCTCCATGTCGGGATCGGGGGGCGGGGGTTGGGTGAGGAGGGTGCGGAACTCGGGGGCGGGAAGGGCGCGGGAGAATAGCCATCCTTGGTAGGCGTCTACGCCTAGGTCCCGCAGCACCTGGAACTGGACCGGGGTCTCGACGCCCTCGGCGACGCAGAAGCGACCCAGTGCGCGGGCCATGTCGACCACCGCGCGGACCACGGCGAAGTCCGCGAGGTCATCACCGACCCCAGTGACGAATTGGCGATCCAGTTTAATGATCTGCGCGGGCAGCTCCTTGAGCCGGGCCAGCGAGGAGTAGCCGGTGCCGAAGTCGTCCACCGCGAACCGCGCCCCGCGCTCGACCAGCTCGTCCAGTGCCTTGCGGGTCGCGGTGGGCAGGTCGACCAGCGTGGTTTCAACCAGCTCTAGCACCAGGCGGTCCCAGGCCAGCCCACTGTCCGCCATCGCGGCCGCGACCGAAACCACGAGGTCGGGATCGCCGGGATCAGCGAGGTTGACTGCGACGGAGACCGGCCGCCCATGCCACGCTACCCAGTGGCGTGCCTCACGCAGCGCGGTGCGCAGCACCCACCGGTCCAGCTCGCGCAGCAGGCCGCCCTGCTCAGCCACCGGCAGGAACACGTCCGGTGTGATCATCCCACGCTCCGGGTGCGGCCAGCGGATCAGCGCCTCAGCGGAGAGGATCACCCCATCCGGATCGACCACCGGCTGGTAGTGCAGCTGTAGCTCGTTGCGCGCGAGCGCGTCGCGAAGCTCACACTCCAGCTCCACCTGGTGGTCGGCGGCGGCGATCAGCGCCGCGTTGGCCATCGCGAAATGCCCGATGCCAGTCCGCTTGGCCGCATACATGGCCGCATCGGCGAAGCGCATCAGGTTCTGAGCTCCGCGAGTCGAAGCATCCGGTACCGCCACTCCGACAGCCGCCGACACCCGGATCATCTGACCCCGCAGTGGGATCGCGGTGCGCAGCAACCCGGAGACCGTGTCGACGAGCGAGCCGATGCCGCCCGCAGCGGCCAAGTCGGCGCAGATCACCGCGAAGACGTCGCCGGACAGGCGTCCGGCGGTACAACCCGCGGGCAACCCGTTCTGCAGCCACCGCGCCACCGCGACCAGCAGCTCATCGCCGGCATCATGCCCCAGCGAGTCGTTGACCCGCTTGAAGTTGTCGATACCGCAGAACAGCACCGCGATATCGCGGTCGGCTGACGCGAGCAGCTCAGCCAGGGTGTCCTTGATCGCGAGGCGGTTGGGCAGGCCGGTGAGCTCGTCGTGCCTCGCCCGGCACGTCAGTGCATCGGCCGCCCTGCGGCGCTCGGTGATGTCGGTAAAGATCACCATCAGGAAGCGCTGCCCGTCGTCCTGGACTGACGCCGAGACGTGCAGCGCGCAGCACACCGACTCGCCGTCGGCCCGCAGCAGCATCCGCTGCGGCACGGTATAGCTCTCCGACCGGGCCGCGTGGATCCACAGCCGCCCGGCCCGCTCATCGGGGTGGATGAACGCCTCGAAGTTCCTCCCCCGGAGGGCCTCCAAGTCGTAGCCCAACAGCGTGCACAGCGCTTCGTTGGCGTCCACAAGCCGGTCGTTGTCATCGAAGATCCCCACACCAGCCGGGGTGATCTTCACCAGGTCCGCGAAACGCTGGCTCGAGCGCATCATCCGGGTCTCGGTGGCCCGCTGCTCGGTGACATCCTGCACGGTGCCGACCAGGCAACAACGCCCGGACTCATCGGCAATGGCCGCGCCATGACAGCGGAAGGTGCGTACGGTCCCGTCCGGTCGCTGTACCCGGTGCTCGCATTCCACCGGCACCTGGTCGATGACCAGCTGACGCCACAGCTCGTCCACCCAGTCCCGGTCATCGGGATGCACCAGGGAAAGGAAGCTTTGGTAGGTGCTCTGGCGGAAGCCCACCCCGTAGAGCTCTTGCATCATCTCCGACCAGACAAGCCGATCGGAGCCCGAATCCCACTCCCAGGTTCCGATCCGAGCCACCTGCTGCGTCTGCGCCAACCGGCGCCGCTCAGCACGCAACGCCCGCTCCCCGGCTCGTGCCTGGGTGACCTCCCGCTGCGCCTCGACCAGCCGCGCGCGTTGCTGGGCGAGCTCGCCGACCTCGCGCAGGTCGGAGACATCAACCAAGAACAGCATGACCTGGCCCGTACCCGGCACAGGCCAGCGCGTCACCCGTACCGGCACCGCGTGCCCGTCCGGCCCGATGAGCTCGGCGTCGTTACCCGGGCCAGTGCCGGCACCTGGACCCGTCAGCAGACTGGGCAGCGGAAGGTCGATCAGTGAGTCGAGACGCGACCGGCCGGCGAGTTGCACCGCGGCCGGGTTGGCTTGGACGACAACGCCACCCGCACAGACCAGCGTGGGCGACTCCGGTAAGGGGATCTGGGGGGAGGGGACCGGAGCCAGCGGGACCTGGGTCAACGGCTCCGGCGGCAACAGGCTCGGAGACAACGAGATCAACCGGCCCGACCGGTAGGCGGTCAGTGGACGGCCAGGGGCGATCCAGCTGACCTCTCCGGCATCCGACGGTAAGGGCATGAACTCGACCCGCTCAGCTCGCTCGGCCACGGCACCACCCTTCCGCCGCGCCAACTGCCACCCGCTCCGACTCTGGCAACGACGTGTCAGAACCCTGTCGAGTGCACCAACGCGCGAGCTGGCGATTGGTTATGCACCTTGTGCAACCGCGGAGGACCGGTAAAACAGCCGTGGATCTAGAAAATCACTGAATCAGGTGGTTAAAGTCGCGTTACGTCGCCGACCCGCTGGCTAAGGTGGATCACCGTGCAGTTCCGCGAACTGGCAGTGCCGGGAGTGATCGAGTTCACCCCGAAGATCTTTCCCGACGAGCGCGGCCAGTTCGTCGCGCCGTTTCAGGAATCCACCTTCGTCGATGCCACCGGCCACCGGTTGCACCTAGCACAATCGAACCACAGCATCTCCCACCGCGGCGTGATCCGCGGGGTGCACTTCTCGGACGTGCCGCCCGGACAGGCCAAATACGTGCACTGCTCCCAGGGTGCGCTGCTGGACGTCGCGATTGACATCCGGGTGGGCTCCCCCACGTTCGGCCGCTGGGCGTCGGTACTGCTGGACACCGAGACCTTCCGCGCGCTCTACCTCCCCGAAGGCGTCGGGCACGCGTTCATCGCGCTGGCCGACGACACCGTCATGACCTACCTGTGTTCCACCGGATACAACCCCACCGCAGAACACACAGTGAACCCGCTAGACCCGGCACTGCACCTACCCTGGCCCCCCGACCTAGACCCCATCCTGTCCCCCAAAGACCACACCGCCCCCACCCTCACCGAAGCAACCCCCCTCCTCCCGCGCTGGGCGGATTGCCAAACTCGCTACGCTGAGCTTCGTGCTGCTACCCCGCGTTCAGCGGGCTGAGCGGGGTTATTCGGGCGCCATTTAGCCCGCTGAGCCCGCTGAATGCGGGGACGGGGCCATAGTCGGGCGATCACGACGGCGATCGGGTGCGCGGGGCCTAGGTGGCGGGAGTCGGTTGACGCACTCGGGTTGTCGCCCAGGACCCACCAGGCGTTGCCGTGGCGGCCTACGGCGCGCTTGACCGACAGCTGCCCGGGGCGCTGTGCCCACCGGACGAGCACCACCGCCCCGGGACATGGCCGGGCTCGCAGACTGAGCAACAGCAGGTCGCCATCGGACAGCGCCGGGGACATCGAAGGACCGCGCACCACGGCGCGCCGCCATGGCCAGCCGGCGAGAGTGCGCATGCCCAACCCCCTTCCGGGATGCTCTCCACGCCACCCACGAGTAAGGTCGCATGACGTCGGAGCACCACATGTTAGGGAGGAACGATGGGACTGCTGTCGCGAGTTTTACACCGTCCCCGCCTGGAGGTTACCGCGCACTGCGACCTCCCGTGCGGCGTCTATGACCCGGCGCAGGCCCGGATCGAAGCCGAGTCTGTCAAAGCGATCCAGGAGAAGTACCAGGCCAACGAGGACCCCGAGTTCCGCGCGCGCGCGATCGAGATCAAGGAGCAGCGCAGCGAACTGGTCAAGCACCACCTCTGGGTACTGTGGACCGACTACTTCAAACCGCCACACTTCGAGAAGTACCCGCAGCTCCACGAGCTGTTCAACAAGGCCACCAAGGCTGCGGGTGCCTCCGGCACCAAGAGTTCTACCGACCCCAAGACCGGCCAGGAGCTGCTGGACTGCATCAAAGAGATCAACGAGATCTTCTGGGCGACCAAGCAGACCACCTGATCGTAGACACCGGAGAACGACGTCGGCCAGGCCACACCATGCGCTGGTCGACGTCGCTGGGTGTGGACACCGAGCCCGCCAGGGCGCACGATCAGCTACACCGTGGACGCAGTCGAGCATTTCACCGCCTTGCTGGCCGGCCGGGGGCCGGGGCCAGAGCTTGACGTGGGTGCGCTCGCAATCGCCGCTGGCGCAACTCCGGACCTTGACGCCAGCCTCTGGCTGCAAGAACTGGATCGGCTGGCGGAACGAGTCGATTCGCTCGAGACGCTCATCCACCGGCTGTTCGTCGAGGAAAGCTTCGCCGGCAACACCACGAATTACTATGATCCCCGCAACTCCCTGCTGAATCAGGTGCTCGAGCGCCGGCTCGGAATTCCGATCACGTTGTCGGTCGTCTGCCTCGAGGTGGGGCGCCGCACCGGAGTGTCACTCGAGGGCGTCAGCATGCCTGGCCATTTCCTCGTCCGGCCGATGGCGACCGACCACTACCTCGACGCATTCAATGGCGGCGCTCTGCACGACCTGGCCGGTTGCGAGGCCTTGTTCCGCGCCGCCAATCAGGCCGGCCCGGACGTGGCGTTCGGGCGGCACCTGCTGACGGCTGCACCGAGGCGGGCGATTTTCGTCCGCATCCTGCAGAATCTGCGCAACGCCTACCGGGACCTCGCGCGGCCCGCTGACCTGGAGTGGGTGTTGCGGATGCGCTTGGCGTTACCGGGGGTGGGAGTTGAAGAGCTCCTTGAGCTGGGCCAGACGCTCGGCCGGCAGGGCCGGTTCCTCGACGGCGCCAAGTTCCTCGAGGCGCAGATCTCGCGCTGGCCGCAGCACACGGAGCTCCTCGAATACTCCGCACGGAGCCTCCGAGCGCAGCTCAACTGAACCACGCTCGAGTTCAACGCGGGTGGTGGTGCGCCCAGCGCAGCGCCGACGGGCAGAACAGCAACACCAGCACGACCAAGCAGAACACCGCTGCCGGTATCCCATAGGCGGGCTGGGACGAGGGGCCCACGGCGTACCAGCAGGCACCGAGCAGCAGAAGTTGAGCGACGACAGCCGGCGTGCGAGCTCCGGGCCGACCCGTCACCAGGTACCCGCCGACGGCGAGCAGAAGGCTGCCGAAACCGGCCAGCCAGGCCGCAGTGGCCCCCGCCGGCACCGGACCGCTGGACTCACGCAGCGCCACGACGAACAGCCCAACCGCGATACCAGCCACACCCTGTAACCCCACCAACACACCCGCAGCGCGCACCGGACGTGGGGTGTTCATGCCGCTCACCGCAGCAGAATAGCCGTTCGCCTCTAGACAGCTGGGTGGACTCCAAGCGCAAAAATTGGCCGAAACGTTCGGGCGGGCACTCTCGTTAAGTCAGGTAGGGCTGGCTGAGCACGAAGCCTAACGGCCTGGTGGTCAGTGAGTCTCGTGAGCGGCACCTCGTAGTGATCTTACTACGGGGGTGTCGAGCGGAGCGGGCAGTTGTGATCAAGTGACCGTGACGCGCAGTTACGTCCGCCTGGTGCTTCTGAATCGGTTTCATGTGCAGTTGGTGGTTCGTGTGGCGGGGTACCCGTCAGGTGAATGACCCACTGCAGCCGTAGATGCCTCTTGACATCGCCGGTGATTGTGAAATCATTCACAAGCCTTAAACGACATGACGACGACAGCGTTGGGACATCAGAGTCACCAGCGCGATCGACGAGGAGCAAGACCATGGACTGGCGCCACCGCGCGGCCTGCCGAGACGAGGACCCCGAGCTGTTCTTCCCTGTGGGAACCAGCGGCCCCGCTCTGCTGCAGATCGTCGAGGCGAAGACCGTATGCCGGCGTTGCCCGGTCAATGCTGAGTGCCTGAACTGGGCACTCGCATCCGGGCAAGATGCTGGTGTATGGGGCGGCATGAGCGAGGACGAGCGACGCGCCCTCAAGCGGCGTGACGCTCGTACCGGGGCCCGTAGCGGCGCCTGATCCGCGTACAGAATCACGACAGAATGAGGGGCCCGGTCACCCAACGGTGTCGGGCCCCTCATTCTGATCTACTGCACTCCCGGCTAATGACGGGCGGTCAGCGGCAACCTCAGCACCGCCACGGTGCCGCGGGGCTGCCTGCGCTGCAGATCCAGGGCCCCCCGCAGTTCGGAAGCAACCAGAGTCCGGACAATCTGTAAGCCCAGTCGTTTGGATTTGGCCAATGAGAAATCGGGCGGCAACCCGCAGCCATCATCAGAGACGATCACCTCCAGCGATCCGGCCGACCGCTCGGCGCGCAAGAGCACCTCGCCACCCCGGCCCGGCTCGAAAGCGTGCTCCAAAGCGTTTTGCACCAGTTCGGTGAGCACCATGACCAGAGGGGTGGCAAGCTCAGCGGACAAGATCCCAAAAACGCCCTCCCGCCGCACGACAACCCGGCTCTCCTCCCCCGATACCTCGGCAACCATGGAGAGCACCTTGTCCACGACATCATCAATGTCTACCCGCTCATCAAGGGAAATCGACAACGTCTCGTGCACCATGGCTATGGAAGCCACCCGGCGCACCGATTCTTGCAGCGCTTGGCGGGCCTCCACGTTGGCCGTGCGGCGGGACTGCAACCGAAGCAGCGCCGCCACTGTCTGCAGGTTGTTTTTCACTCGGTGATGAATCTCCCTGATGGTGGCGTCCTTGGACAGCAGCGCGCGATCACGGCTACGTAGGTCGGTTACGTCGCGGACCAGCACTAACGCTCCAGCAGACGCTCCTCGTGGACGCAGTGGCAGCGCGCGGAACAGCATCGTGGCACCGGCGGCATCGGCCTCGATCCGGGCGCTCGGACTGCCCTGGACCGCGGCGCGGATCCGCTGCGCGACCTCCGCGGCATCGAACGGGTCAGAGATCATCCGGCGAGTGAGTGGTGCGAGCTGCTCGCCTCGGAGGCCCGCAGCATGCCCCATCCGATGATAAGCCGACAGGGCATTGGGGCTGGCGTAGATTACGACCCCGCTGGCGTCGAGCCGGAGCAAGCCATCACCTGCTCGCGGGCCACCGTGCAGGTCCGGGGTGGTGCCGGTGTCCGGAAAGGTGCCATCGGCCAGCATCTGACACAGGTCAGTGGCGATACCCAGGTACGCGATCTCCAACGGGCTGGGCACCCGGGGCACCGCAAGGTTCGCTTCCCGTCCCAGGACAGCAATCTGCTGCTCACCCAGCCGTACCGGGACCACCTCGCGACGCACCGGCACACCGAGCAACCAGTGCGGCTGCTCGTCACGCAGGATGCTGCCTTGCCGGAAGGCTGAACGCAGCCGCGGGTACTCGGTCTCGGCAGCACGGGTGCCGACCACGTCCTCAGGATGGACGGTGGGACCGGTGGTGGGCCGGACATGGGCCACGCAGAGGAAATCCCCCACCTGGTCGGCGTGGTCCAGCGGTGCCCACATCAACAGGTCGGCGAAAGCCAGATCAGCGAGCAACTGCCACTCGGCGACAACCCGCTGCAGGTGACCAACCGCCACGCCGGACAAGTGGGTGTGCTGGGCAAGCAACTTGCTCAACGTCGACATAGCGGTTCACCACCTCACCGGTGACCTCATTTCGCAGTGCCTCAGTCAACCACGTGTACCTCACTCAACTACGTGCCTCATTCAACGATGGCGATCAGGTCGCCCTGCTGCACGACGTCGCCCTCCGAGACCGCCAGTTTCGCGACTGTTCCGTTGACCTCGGACAGCACCGGAATCTCCATCTTCATCGACTCAAGGATCACCAAAGTGTCACCGTCGGACACCGCGTCACCCTCGGCGACCACGATCTTCCACACGCTGGCCACCATCTCAGCCCGGATCTCCTCAGTCATGGATCACCCTCCGCTCTTTCGCCCTGTTATCCAACCACGGCCGTGGCCCACGGTCGGCAGCATCGTGGCGCACCATGACACACTCACCCACGACCGCACGCACCTCGACCAAGATCCCCCGAGATCTTTCGACGCAAGGAGGGAAGACATCATGTCCAAGCGAGGCCGCAAGAAGCGTAGCCGGAGGAAGAACGCCGCCAACCACGGTAATCGCCCCAACAGCTGAGGCCGTACGCGGGCCCGCTGCCCAGGCCCGGCGGGCCCCGCATGGCCTCCGGGCCCCTTGTGGTCTCAGCTCTCGGTGGACAGCCAGGCGTGGCTCTCGACACTGAAGGCCGTCTCGACGACGGTGCTGCCATCGGTCTGCTCGACAGTCACCTCCGCAACTTTGACGGTCGCCTCCGCAACGAGGGCGGTCTGGCGCGCCATGATCTCCCGGATCGACTGGCGCAGCCGTTGCTTGAGCGCGTCGGGTGCGTGGTCGCCACCACACTTGCGCGCCAGCAACGCCTTGAGATGCTCATCCAGACCGAGTTCCTCGAGGCACGGACTGCATTCGTCCAGATGGCGTTGCATGAGCTCACGCCGCTCGTGGTGGCACTCGTTATCCAGGAACAGCCACAGCTCGGCAAGCACCTGGCTACAGTCGGTGTCGCGGGGATCCCCCGAACTCATGACGCGACCTCCGCATCACGCAGGAAGCCCCGCTCGCGGGCCACCCCGGTAAGCATGTCGCGTAACTGCTTGCGCCCCCGGTGTAACCGCGACATCACAGTCCCGATCGGGGTACCCATGATCTCGGCGATCTCCTTGTACGCAAAACCCTCGACGTCGGCCAGGTAGACGGCCATCCGGAAGTCCTCGGCCAGCTCGCTCAAGGCGTCCTTGACGGCGGAGTCGGGCAATCGGTCCAGCGCATCCATCTCCGCCGAACGCAGACCCGACGAGGTATGTTGCGCCGCCCGAGCAAGCTGCCAGTCGGTGATCTCCTCGGTGGGTTGCGCCACCGGCTGGCGTTGCCGCTTGCGGTAGCCGTTGATATACGTGTTGGTGAGGATGCGGTACAGCCATGCCCTCAGGTTGGTGCCCACCCGAAACGAACTGAAGGCGCCGTAGGCCTTGAGGTAGGTCTCCTGCACGAGGTCCTCGGCATCGGCTGGATTGCGGGTCATCCGCAGTGCCGCCGCGTAGAGCTGGTCAAGAAACGGCATGGCATCACGCTCGAAGCGGGCCGTGCACTGCTCCGGCGTCTCTTCTGCTGCCTCCCCGGAGCCTGCTGCCTCCCCGGAGCCTGCTTCCGCCCTGGAGCCGCCGGACTCGTACTGACCGGGCTCGGCACTGTCGGCTGACGTCACTCCGACCACCCCCATGCCCAGATGTGCATTGGTAGTTGAGAGTACGCGCAAACCGGACGCTCGGTCCGTCGAGATGAGTGTGCGGGAGGTGAGTCTCGGCTCACACCGAACTTCTTGGCGTGCTGTCACCACAGCTGGACATGTTGTCACCACGGCCCGACCAACGCCCCGACAGGCGAACGCATTCCACGGCATGATCATCTCTGCCTGAGCCGGCTCGGTAACCACGTCGCCACGGCGCGTTCCACCGCGACGAGGTCGGCTTTGAGCGAGTGGTCCCCCGGCAACAGCACGATCTCGCGTCCGGCGGCAGGTTCGGGGCGGCCGAAGGGATCCCGCTCGCCCTGCACAATCAGCACCGGCACGTTTACCGTGGCTAGCTCAGCCATCCGGCTTCGATCCGGCCGGCCCGGCGGGTGCACGGGGAAAGCCAGGCACAGCACAGCCACTGCACCTCCCGCTGCCGCGGTGCGGCAGGCGACCCTCGCCCCCGAGGAACGACCCCCGAAGACCAGCGGGAGACCGGCGAACACCCCGCCCGCCAGATACCTGGCGACGGCCAGCCAGGCCTCGTCCAGCTGCCTGGCCGGTGCCGGGGCGCGACGACCCGCGACCCGGTAGGGCTGCTCAATCAGCGCCACGTGCACCCCAGCCGCGGTCGCTGCCCTGGTGGTGGCCATCAGGTCAGGCGCGCTGGTGGAGCCACCAGCTCCGTGCCCGAGCAGCAGCGCCGCGACCGGCTCCGCCGCTCTGGACCCGACCAGCGCTTGCGGGCAGCAGTGCAGCTCGACCTTGGCTGGGCCGTGTGGCGTCGGGATGGTCAGCCCAGTCACTGGACCTGGTCCCCGGCCGGATCGACGGTTCCACCGTCCAGGTCCAGCAGTGCGGGCTGCTCCGGCTCGACCCGTTCGACCAGCTCAGGGCCGTCGCGCCGGACGTTGTTCACCGCGGTGGAGACTGGCCTCAGCTCCAGCGCGGACACCAGCCGCGCGGGTGGCGGCGCGAGCAGTTCGCCGGGATCGTGGCAGTCAGGATCCAGCCAGGTCGGCCAGGCCTGGCTGGGCAGGATCAGCGGCATCCGGTCGTGGATCTCGGCGAGCGGGCCCACCGCGTCGGTGGTCAGCACCGTGCAGGTCACCAACAGGGGCGCTGCGGCGTCCGGGCCCCGCCAGATCGACCACAACCCGGCCAGGGCGAGCCCGGAGCCATCCGCCGGGGTAATGAAAAACGGCTGCGCTCGGGCGCCCGAGTGCAGCCACTCGTACCAGCCGTCAGCCGGTATCAGGCAGCGCCGCCTGGCCACCGCGTCGCGAAACGCCGGCTTGCTAGCCGCAGTCTCGGCCCGGGCATTGATCAGCCGGGATCCGATCTTCGGGTCCTTGGCCCAGTGCGGCACCAGTCCCCAGCGCATCACCCGGATGCTGCGCACCGTGCAATCTGGGTCAGGGACTCCCTGCGCATCGCGCGGATGCCGGGTCACCACCGAGCACACCGGTGTGGTCGGCGCGACATTGTGGCGCGCTCTCGGCGCCGCACCGTCGGTGCCGTCCAGGGCGTCGAACTCGACGGCCAGCGTTGCGGAATTCCTGGTCGAGGCGTACCTGCCGCACATGGCGTTATCGTGGCACGGCCAACACCCGCCATGATGACGCCATGACGCTGCCGGAGCTCCCCGCGAACTGGTCTCCGATGCTGGCCGGTGATGCCGGCTGAGCCGGCCCGGCAGCGGCCCCCGCGATGGTCCCCAGGGGAGCCGCAGCCTCGATGAGTCCGACATCCGGGTTCGGCCGGGGCGGCACGGTTCCCGCCCCCGCACCAAGCGCCGCCCCGAGCACGCCGACGCCACGTCCGCGATGGTGGTGGCGGTGGACCGCGGACGGTGGACCTGCGCGCCCGACGGCGACCCGACGGTCCGGGTAACGGCGATGCGGGCCCGCGAGCTCGGGCGTACCCCGATCGTGGTGGGTGACCGGGTCGGGCTGGTCGGCGAGGTCAGCGGCACACCGGATGGGTTGGCCCGGATCGTCCGGGTGGAGGAACGGTCCAGCGTGCTGCGCCGCACCGCCGACGACAGCGACCCCTACGAGCGGGTCGTGGTGGCCAACGCCGAGCAACTGCTCATCGTCGCCTCACTGGCCGACCCACCACCGCGCACCGGACTGATCGACCGGTGCCTGGTGGCCTGCTACGCCGGAGGCCTGGAACCGGTGCTCTGCCTGACCAAACGGGACCTCGCCGCACCGGACGCGGTGCTGCAACGCTACGCCGCGCTAGACCTACCGGTGCTGGTCACCGCCCCGGAGACCGGGGTGGACGCGGTACGGGCGCGGCTGGCGGGGCGGGTCTCGGCGCTGGTCGGGCACTCGGGGGTGGGCAAGTCCACCCTGGTGAACCGGCTGGTGCCGGACGCTCTGCGGGCCACCGCGGCGGTCAGCGGGGTAGGCAAGGGCCGGCACACCTCCAGCTCCGCGGTGGCGCTGCCGCTGCCGGGCGGCGGGTGGGTGGTGGACACCCCGGGCATCCGCTCCTTCGGGCTGGCACACGTGACACCCGACGATGTGGTCCGCGCCTTCGGCGATCTGGCCGAGGCGATCGCGGACTGCCCCCGGGGTTGCACCCACCTCGGCCCGCCCGCCGACCCGGAATGCGCTCTCGACGAACTCACCGGCGCCGCCCACCGCCGCGCAATGTCCGTCCGGGCGCTCCTCACCGAGTGTTAACCGCGTTCTGGATGCGGACCGCTGCTATCGGGGGTCGAAAAACAGCAGTCTGCATCCAGAACGCGACAAACACGCCGGCGGTTCGTGGGGGCTAGTATCTGGGCGCATGATCGATCCTGCGATTCTTGCTACCCCGGCTTTGCGTGCTGCGCTGGCGGCGAGGGATATCAGCCAGGTGTATCGCTTGCTCAACGCGGCGGGTGTCTCGCAGCGCAGGATTGCTGCGTTGGTGGGGCAGAGCCAAAGTGAGGTCTCGGAGATCATCAATGGGCGTCAGGTGCAGGCGTATGACGTGCTCCATCGGATCTGCACTGGGCTGGGTGTCCCTGGGGAAGTGATGGGGTTGTGCGCTGGCGCCTACCCTGGGGGTAGCCCGGTTCCTGAGTTGAGCGAGGAGGATGAGGCGGAGGTGCTCAGACGCCAGTTCGACCATCTCTTCGCAGTGACCGGCGTGGCGGTGCTGGGGACCGCCACCGGGTTGGGGAGGTTTCTGGGCCCCACGGCCCTGCTGCCAGGTCAACCGTTGGCCGTCCCGGCGCGGGTTGGGCGAGTGGACGTTGAGGCGATCCGGGAGGTGACCGCTGCGGTCGCGGAGGCTGCTCGGACGGTGGGTGGCCAGGCCGGGCTGGCGTGCTCGCTGGCGGAGTGGGCGGATCGGTTCCTGACCGCGGAGGCCTCGGACGCTG
>JBOHFG010000401.1:0-8339 GCA_050699575.1 Pseudonocardiaceae bacterium | reverse complement strand
TCGATACACCCATTACCTCGTAGTATGGATTTCCTTTTGCCGCACCCCCAGGGCCAGTCAAGTTGTCTAGCCGATAACGCCGACCCGTGGATTCCTCGACATGCCGATATTTGCTCTCAATGTACTGCCCGCTGTGCGGAACAGTTAGCTTGTTCCAGATGTAGGAGTCAGACTTTGTGAAGTACAGAATACAGTCGTGCACTGGTCCGAAATGTCGAGCTCCCTGCCCGTGGTCAGAGTGCGCCGTCGTCCGCTTCCAGATAATCTCGGCGCGGAAGTTGCCCACGCCGAAGATCTCGTCGAGCAGCACCCGCGCCAGGTGGCTGACGTTGGGGGCGAGGTGCAGGAACAGCGAGCCACGATCCGAGAGCAGTTCGCGGAGCAGTACCAGCCGCTCGTAGAGCATCTGCAAATAGCTCTCGACGCCCTTGCCCCATGTGTCGCGGTACGCCTTCTCCTCCAGAACCGACGAGAGCTTGGTCAGATCTTGGTCGGCGGCGTCACCGCCGTCACCGACAGCGATGCGGACCTTGTAGTCCTGCCGCGAGTCGAACGGTGGGTCGATGTAGATGAGGTCGACCTGGCCGGCAAGCTCTTCGGCCAGCGAGGCCAGCACGTGGAGGTTGTCACCCCAGATCAGCTTGTTGCGCCAGCCGTCGTCGGCACCGCGGTCGTAGGAGAGCGTGCCACGGTCAGCACGTGAGGCGTTGACCGTCTCGACGGCCTGCAGCGGCAAGCGCAGCCGCGGCACCTCGGCCGACTTGCCGTCCCACTCCAACCGAACTCCCGGCACGAGCGCCTCCTCTCCTCGATCGGCTCCAGATCGTCTCACGGAGGTGTGACATTGATGAAGCTCCGCGCGCGATCTGTGGACAACTCGGGTGCGGGGAGCACCAGGTCGCGCTTGGTCAGCCCGGCGCCGCCGGCGGGCGTGCTGGGGTGAACAGCCAGGTCTGGGCGACGTCGTCGACGTTCTTGCCGGAGACCCGCTTGACCACGGCCAGAAAGTCCTGCACTGAACCGTTGCCCCCAGCTCGCTCGGTGGTCCAGGCACGCAGTGCGGCGAAGAAGTTGTCGTCCCCCACCGCGACCCGAAGCGCCTGCAGCGCCATCCCGCCGCGGGAGTAGACCGCGCCGTTGAGCACCCCGGCCGCGCCGGGAGCACCCGGCGGAACCCGCCAGAAATCCGCGTCGGCCGGCGTGCGCGCATAGCGCTGCTCGGCCAGCTGCTTCGCCGTGAGGCCGCCGGTGCGCTCCGAGTACAGCCATTCGGCGTAAGTGGCAAAGCCTTCGTTGAGCCAGATGTCACTCCAGTGGTGCACCGAGACGCTGTCCCCGAACCACTGGTGGGCCAGCTCGTGCACCACCACCGTGACCTCCTCGCCACCACCGAAGAACACTGGCGAGTACACCGGGCGGGTCTGGTCCTCCAGCGCGAAAGGCAGGGCGGGCGCATCCGGCACGACGCCGCCGAGCTGGTGGAACGGGTAGGGGCCGAAGATCCCGGAGAGGAACTCGATGATCTCCGGTGTGCGCTCCACCGAGGCCCGGGCGGCGGCCGCGAGCTGCGGGTCGAGTCCCCGATCGTAGGCGGCCAGGTACAGACCGAACCGGGTGTCCCGGCGGACGATGTCATAGTTGCCGATCGCAACAAATGCCAGGTAGGTGGCCATCGGCTCGGTTTCCTGCCAGCGCCACTGCTCCAGGCCCGGCCCGGCCGGCTCCGGACCACCCACCAGGGCACCGTTGGAGATCACCTGCAAGCCGGCGGGCACGATCGCGGTGATCGCGAACGCCGCCTTGTCCGACGGGTGGTCGTTGGACGGGAACCACCAGGCGGCGATGTCCGGCTCGCCCACCGCGAGGGCACCATCGGCGGTGCGCACCCACGGCGACGCGACACCGGTTCCGCCCGGGATGCTGGAGGGCACCCCGGCGTAGTCCACCCGCACCGTCATGGTCGCCCCGAACCGCACCGGGACGGCCGGGGTGACGTGCAGCTCGCCATCGTCCTGCTGGATCCGGGCCGGCCGGTCGTCCACCAAGACTGCTGAGGCGGGCAGCCGCAAATCGAGGTTGAACCGCGAGAGGTTGGCGGTGGCCAGAGCGGTGATCGTGGTACGCCCCTCGATCCGATCGGTCGGCGGGTCGTAGCGAACCTGGATGTCGTATTTGGTGACGTCATAGCCACCGTTACCAGCGTGCGGAAAGTACGGGTCGCCGATGCCATCGGCACCGGCCATCGGCGGCTCCGCGGCCGGGGACGACGGCCACGAGGTCGGTGCCCCAGAAGTGGGTGCCCCAGTGGCGGACGTGGGTGTTGGCCTCGGCCACGGGTACACCAGCGCAATGCCCACCAGGAGCAACGCCAGCACCGACCCGATCAGTACCCGCTTGCGCATGGCCACCTCCCCGACACCGACCTTAGGCCCTCGCACCGACAACCGGACCAACAGCCACCGCCACCGCAGTCCGGATCCGCTGATGCAGCGCGCGCAGCCCGGTCCGCTCAGTGCGCACCTCCACCACCCGCACGCCCCGGGCCGGGACCAGGGCGTCCGCCAGCTCGCCGACCGGCACCCGAAGGTGCGGCACGTGATGCGCCGCGCACAACGCAGCCAGGTCGGTACCCTGCGGGGTGCCGAAGACCCGTTCGAAGGCGTCGGCATACTCCGGGGCACCCTGCTCCAGCAACCCGAAGATGCCGCCACCGTCGTCATTGGCGACCACCACGGTCAGCTCCGGGCGGGTCTCGTCCGGGCCGGCCAACAGACCGTTCGAGTCGTGCAGGAACGTGAGATCGCCGACCAGGGCATAGCTCGGGCCGTCGTGCACCAGCGCCGCTCCGGTCGCGGTGGCGATCGTCCCGTCGATGCCGGCGACACCCCGGTTGGACAGCACGGTCAGGCCATGCCGCGGACGGGCGGCCAGCGACACGTCCCGAATTGGGTTGGACGAGCCGAGCAGTAGCAGCGCGCCATCCGGCAGCGCGGGCAGGAGCAGCCGGGCCACCCCGAGACCGGTGGCCTGGCCGTCCACTAGGGAGCTCACCGCGGCGGCGGCCCGGACATCGGCCTGCTGCCAGCAGTGCAGCCATTCTGGATCCGGTGAACCGACACAGCGCAGCGCGGTCCCCACCGCGACCGCGGTGCCCGCCACATCGGTCCACTCCGGACGGTCGGTGAGGACGGTGACCTGCACGGCCGGGTCCGCGAGTAACCGTTGCACCGGCCGGTGCAACGTGGGGCGGCCGAGCACCAGCACCTGCTCGGGCCACAGCTGCTCGAGCACCGGCGAGCCCAGCAGCCACGGCCCGGCCGCCAGGCCGTCCGGCCAGCCGGCCGCGGTGGGCTCAGCCACCAGCGGCAGCCACGGTGGGGCCGGTGGCGCGCCGTGGCCGGCGATCACCAGAGTGCGCCGGCCTAGATCCAGCTCCACCTCGGCGTGCGGTGGCGGCGCGGTGGGCACAGCCGTCCAGGGCAGCGCACCCGGACGCCCCTGCAAGCAGGGCGACGCCGGATCCGCAACGCCATCCGACGGGCCAGCCGGCACCAGCGGTTCGGGGAACGGCACATTGAGGTGCACCGGCCCAGGTCCACCGCCCAACGCGCCGCGCGCGGCTGCGACCGCGCGGTCCACGGTGGAGCGCCAATGCCCGCTGTCCGGGGACGCACACGACAGCGCCGCGCGGACCGCAACACCGAAGAGCCCGGCCTGGACCACCGTCTGGCTGGCCCCGGTACCCACCAGCTCGACCGGCCGGTCGGCAGTGACCGCCAGCAGCGGGATCCCGGCGTGGTGGGCCTCCAGCACCGCGGGGTGCAGGTTCGCCGCCGCCGTGCCCGAGGTGCACACCACCGGCACCGGCACCCCGGACCGCAGCGCCAGACCCAGCGCCAGGAAGGCGGCGGAACGCTCGTCGATCCGGACGTGCATGGTCAGCCGGCCGGCCTGCTCGGCGGCGTGCAGGGCGAAGGACAACGGGGCGATGCGTGATCCCGGGCACAGCACGGCGTGCCGCACGCCGCACCGCACCAACTCATCGACCAGCACCGTGGCCAGCGCCGTGGACGGGTTCATGAGTGGTCAGCATGCCCTGCGCCGGCGGGCTGCCGGACTCGCCGCACCCTGTCCGGCCGGTGCGACGAACATCAACGGCGTGTCGCACGACAGGGCCGTCAACATCGGCTACTACTCACCGGAGAACTTCTGCACCGTCCAGGCCGGAGCGGCCGACTCGACTGACACCACGCGCTGACAACTTAGGAGTACCTGTATGACCAGCTCGGACGTCGAACGCGGTGGTCGGCTACGTGGCATCGGCCGGCGTCGGTTCCTCACCGGGCTCGGCGTCGGCGCGGCCGGCGCACTCACTTTGAGCAATGTCGAAGCACTGGCCGAGCAGGTCGAGGGGCTGGTCCCCAACTCGGCCCCAGATCGTCGGTTTAGCCGGCTGTTCGAGCTCCCGGCGTTCGCCGACCCGCAGTATGCTCCAACTCGACAAGTCCTCCTACCTCAACACCGGCTTCCGGCCATCCCTGCCGAACCAGGCCGCCGGCACGTTCACGATGACCGACCTACTCCGGTGGGCAAAGGTGGATCCCGCCAGCCGCGGCCAGTAAACCGACTCGTGCGTGCGTAACAGTGTTCCAGCACTGAATGCCACTCACGAGCACGTTATCGTGCCGCGCATGGTCTCCGAGCTATTCGATCCGTCCGCCTGGTGCAGTGTCAAGGGCTTCGATTTCGCCGACATCACCTACCACCGCGCGGTGGCGCACGGCACAGTCCGGATCGCATTCGACCGGCCCGAGGTCCGCAACGCCTTCCGTCCGTCCACGGTGGACGAGCTGTACCAGGCGTTGGATCATGCCCGGATGACCCCGGACGTGGGGTGCGTGTTGCTGACCGGAAACGGGCCCTCGCCGCGGGACGGCGGCTGGGCCTTCTGCTCGGGCGGCGACCAGCGGGTCCGGGGTCGCTCAGGTTACCAGTACACGCTGCCGGAAGCGGCCACCGGCCGGCCCGGGGACCCGGCCGGCATCGGGCGGTTGCACATCCTAGAGTGCCAGCGGCTGATCCGGTTCATGCCCAAGGTGGTGATCGCGGTGGTGCCGGGCTGGGCGGCCGGCGGCGGACACTCCCTGCACGTGGTCTGCGACCTGACCCTGGCCTCGGCCGAGCATGCCCGGTTCAAGCAGACCGACGCCGACGTGGGCTCCTTCGACGGCGGGTTCGGCTCGGCCTATCTCGCCCGGCAAGTGGGGCAGAAATTCGCCCGGGAGATCTTCTTCCTCGGACGGGCGCACAGCGCGGCCGACGCGCACCGGATGGGAATGGTCAACGAGGTGGTGCCGCACACCTCGCTCGAGACGACCGCGCTGGAGTGGGCCCGCGAGATCAACGCCAAGTCACCCACCGCGCAGCGAATGCTCAAATATGCATTCAACCTGATCGACGACGGGCTGGTCGGCCAACAACTCTTCGCCGGCGAGGCGACCCGGCTGGCCTACCTGACCGACGAGGCCGTCGAGGGCCGCGACGCCTTCCTGGAAAAGCGCGCACCCGACTGGTCACCCTACCCCTGGTACTACTAACTGGGGCTTTTCGACCTGCCGCGATCATGAATAAATCCCCTCTGAGCTGCACTGACACCGTTTGACAGCGTTGGCCACTGTTGGCAGTCTGCGGACGTCTTGCGGACAGTCTGCGGACAGCTATAGATCGTTTAGGTCGTCCTCCGTGGACGGATCGAGCCCGCCGGGCGGCGACGGCCTAACCGGCATCTGAGGTCCGGCGGCCCGGTGGCGCCGCGTAGCCTGGACTCACCTCCTCGCCGAGGTACACGCCCCGGGGTCGCTCCCCGGGGCATCGGCGGGGACTCCGGCGAGGGAGTGGTCACGTGGTGGATGCTGGCGACGACGCGCACACGATCGGCCGGCGGCTACGGCGTATCCGCAAAGCCCGGGACAAGTCGCTCGTCGTGATCGCGGGGCTGTCTGGGATGAGCATCGCGACTCTGAGCCGGATCGAGAACGGCCTGCGCGCGCTGGATAGCCGCTCGGAGATCGTGGCACTGGCCAACGCGCTCCAGGTCGCCCCATCTGAACTGACCAAGATGGATGTACCCGCACCCGGTGATGGTGTGACCGACATGGCCGTTGAGGCGGTTCGTGCCGCGTTCATGGCGGTCGACCACGATAATCCCGGTGGCGAAATCCTGCCGGTTGAGACACTGCGTACGAGGGTGTTGGCGATCTTGGACGCTCGCTGCCGTTATGACCGGCAGGCCGAGGCCGCTGCGGTCCTGCCTAGCCTGATCAGGGATCTGCACACCAGCATCCGGGCCGGTCGCGATGTGGCCGAGTTGCTCGATCTGGCGGTGCTGCTGCATACCCAAGGCACCGGTGCATGGCTGCGAGCGGTGGGCGGCCCACTGGATCTGCGGCGGGATGCCGCTCGGCTGGCCCGCCAGGCAGCGCACGAGCGGGACACCGCGACTGCTCGGGGGATAGCCACGGTCGGCACTGTCGGCATGATGCTCGCCTCGGGGAACTTCGACCTGGCCGTTGGCGAGCTCGACTCCGTTGCTGTCCCGACTAACAGTTCAGAATCAGCTCAGCTCACGGGCATGCTCGCATTGTCTCGTTCACTGGTGGCCGCCGCAGAAAAGCGGTCCGCCGACGTTGACGCGGCGTTGGAGCACGCGGGCGACCTGGCTCACCACACTGGGGAGGGTAACGCGTACTGGATGGGTTTCGGGCCCACCAATGTCGGGCAATGGCGAATGGCTGTGGCGTTGGAGGTACGCGACTACGAAAAAGCGGCCGCCATCGCTGAGAGCCTAGATCCGGACGTACACCCGAACCTTCCACGTCGAGCTGTCTACTGGGTTGATTACGGACGCGCATTAACCCGACTGAGGGGGCGCCAGGACCATGCAGTAATGGCGTTGCGTCGGGCCGAGAAGATGTCACCACACCATCTGCTGCGTAACGCGTATGTGCCCGATGTTCTCGCAGAGCTGCTCGCACGACGACCACAACGGGACGGCTTGGGTGTGGAGCTTCGGGGGATGGCCCACCGCGCCGGTCTGCCTGTGTAGCCCGTGAGGGTGAGCTTTACAGCGGTGTAAAGCCATTGAGCCTTGATCGGCGACGGTCTCCGAGGCGGCCCCGCCGGGTGGTTGAGCACCGCGACGGGGCCTTGATCCCAGACCTGCAAGGAGGTCAAGGACCCATGGCGAATACTGGCAGCAGATCACTGGACATGCCCGGTGGTACCACTTTGAGGTGGTACCTGCGATCGCTGGGCGACCATGACACCCACCGCGGCCGGCTGTGCGACGACGGCACGGTGCTGGCGTGGTGTGGGGTGAGCTTCACGCCGCGGCCCACGTTGCGGGTGGCGGGCCGACCGCCGGGAACACTGGTCGAGGGTCCCGTGGCGTTGCGGGGGAGCCCGCCTGATCCGGATCAGGTCTGCGGGGAGTGCCAGCGGGGCGGGGGCGTCCGGTGAGCGGGCAGTGTTGGCCGGTTGGGGGCGAGCCGCACGTCACTCATCTGCTGCCGGCGGAGCGGGAGCTGCTCGCGGAGTGCCATCGGCGCCGGGTTTACCTGGCGATGTGCGGGGCTGAGCTGCCCGTCGCGGAGCTGGCCGCTTCGCTGTGTGAGCCCGGGTGCGAGCTAGAGATCACCTACTGTGTGCAGTGCCTGGATGACGCGGCGGGGCAGAATGCGAATGCTGGGCTGGCCTGGAGTCCGCCCGGGACGCGGCTGACGGTTGATGCCCCGGCGCCCGGCGGGGCGAGCCGGTGAGCCCGGTCCGGTCCGGTGAGGACCTGCCGGAGGGTGTGTTTCATCTGATCTCGGCGCATGAGGTGGAGCCGGAGCGCTGGCATCTGCACCCGCGCTATTTCGCGGTGTGCGGGGCTGAGGTGTTGGCTGGCAGTCTGGCAGGGTCTGACTGCCCGAGCCGGTGCGAGTGCGAGTTCACGGGGACCATGGCCTACTGCCCGGACTACTTGCGCGCAGCCCTCGGGCAGAACGACCGGGCAGGGGTGGACGCTGACGGCGGTTCCGTGGTGACCGGCCGTGGCTGATGGTCTCTATGTGGCGGCTGCCAAGCGGCTGCTGGATGAGGCCAGGGACAACGGGTTCCGCTTCCAGCGGATCGCACCCGGTGTCCTGGTTTCCCCCGATGGTGTATCGCGTCAATTTGACGCACAGCGTGTCTTTCCGTAACCCTACGTGCTGCCGCCGTCAGTGCGGCACAGGTCCGGGGGCGTCGATCAATATCCACACGTAAGCGCACGCGCGGCGGTCCACGCCCTTCGGACC
>JBOHFG010000400.1:0-1657 GCA_050699575.1 Pseudonocardiaceae bacterium | reverse complement strand
CATACCTGCTCACCGCAGTGGCGACCGGATCCTCGAAGTAGAAACCCGCGGACAGCTCCCGACGCAGGTCCGGCCCAGCCCGCCGACAAGGATCACACCACACCGCACCCCGCGGCCCCCCACCCCGACGCAGCCGGGCCCCACACCGCGCACAGCAACCCCGCCCCATACTCGTCATCCGCACATCCCCCCTCGTCTGACGCAGACCGTGCGTGCTGCGCACCGGGGATCTACCACGCCACCGCCCACTGCACCAGAGCGACAATGCCTAGCGCCCTGGCTCTACTCCACCGGGGGCTGGCGGGGTGTCTGCTCTACCGCTGCGGGAAATGATCTAGCGCGGCCGCGGGTTCCCGCCCACCCGGACCAAGGGTGTACTCACCGATCAGACGAGCACAGCGTCAGCGTCAGCGTCACCGAAAACGGCGATGATCACTGCTAGGAAGCAGGAGGTAGGTGCGTGAGTTCCGGATCCATTGACCCCCACGCCAGGCGAGCCGGGGTGGTCGAGCCCGCGTTGTTTCGCCGGGCGGAGATCCGCCGGGTGCTGGCCGGGTTGGACATCGGTGCCCTGTACCGGGTCCTGGGGACGCAGGCGGGGCTGAGCCAGCGGCAGATCGCGGCGCGCACCGGGCAGTCCCAGTCGGAGGTGAGTGAGATCGTCGCGGGCCACCGGCGGGTGGAAAGCCACCCGGTGCTGGTGCGCATCGCACGCGGCCTCGACATCCCCCGAGTTCATGGGCCTGTCCTGGTGGGCTCCCGAAGGCACCTACTGTGGTGAGATCACCGTCCCGCAGCCCCCGAAGGGAGCGCAGGAGGGCATATACCGCCGCACACTCATCGCCGCCACGTCGATGGCGGCCTTCGGCCAGGCCCTGGGCGGGCTGGGTGAGCTGCCCGAGCTGGCCCTGCCCGTGGGGGAGGACCCGGTACCGACGTGGCTGAGCATGACCCACGTGCACACGGTAGAGGCGGTCACCAGGCAACTACGGGGAATGACCCGCCACTTCGGGGGACAGGCCGGGCTGTTCACCACGGCCGCACAGCACCACACGCGATGGAGGCACGCACCAGGTCCCGAGGCGGTGACCGCCCAGCTGGGGGCCGCGTTGGCGGAGCTGTGGACCGAGGCGGGCTGGGCCTGCCACGACACCGGAATCACCGGCGTGGGCTGCTTCACCCGGGCCCTAGGACTGGCCGATACTGCCCGGGACGGTTACGGGATCGCCAACGCGGCCTGGCACTGCGGGATGACCCTGAGTGCCACCGGGCACCCCGATGAGGCGCTCAAGTGCTTCCAGATCGGGCAGCAGGTGCTCATCGGATTCCAGGCCGGCAAGGCTAGGCCGACGGTCGTGCGCTCCGACGACCCACGGGTACCCGTCCTCACCGGCCGGCTGCACCGCACCTCCGCCCTCGCCTACGCCCGGCTGGGCGATGCGCATCAGGCGCAGCGCTGCCTCGCCCAGGCCCAGGACGGGTGGGCGCCCCGCGAGGCCTTCGAACAGGCCGGCGCGGAGCTGATCACCGCTAGATGAACGATTCCAAGGTCGGTCAGTGGTCGTAGGCGAGTAGTGATCGTTTGATGGGCTGGTCGGTTCGGTTGTTGTGCCAGATCGCGGTGGTCAGGGCCGGGACCCGCTGCACGACGCGGACC
>JBOHFG010000399.1:0-1196 GCA_050699575.1 Pseudonocardiaceae bacterium | reverse complement strand
GCCGCAGGTGCTCGACCTCCGCAAGATGCTGGTGCGCGTCGGCGTAGCGAGCCAGCTCCCGCAGGTCATCGGTGACCCGACCGGAGTGGATGCCCCCGGCGGCGTCCACGGCGGCGTGTCCGATGGTCACGGCCTGGATCGGATCACCGGTGGCCATGGTGAGACTGGCCAGCTTGGTCAGGCAGAGCGCCTGAGAGCGGGCGTGGCCGGCCGTGTGCCCGGCGGCAGCCGCAGTGAGCCGGTCGGTGGCCTGGGTGACGCTGTGGCCGAGTACCGCGAGGTCGAACAGGGCATGCCCGGTATTCCCGGTGAGGAAGGCGGCGTTGTAGTTGGCCAGGATTGGCGGGTCGTTGGCTGGGGTGGAGCGGGCGAAGTAGTTTTCGGCGGTACCGATGGCGGTCAGGGTCTCGTTGACCCGGCGCATCTTGGCCAGCGCGCGCCCCCGGTCGGTGTGCAGCATCGCCTGCACAGTCTCGGTGAGTCGATCAGCCCGGATCAGACCCAGCTCAGCCAGGGTGAGCCCCTCATCGGGCCGCCCGGTCCAGATCGCCTGCAGCGCCATGGAGTCCAGGACGTAGGCCCGCAGGTCCCAGTCCTCGGCCTTCTCGGCACAGGCCAGCGCGAAGCTCAGCACGTGGCGGGCGTCCTCGTGGGCGCCGACATCGAAGGCCGTGAACCCTGCGCGGTGGGCGAGGCCGCCAATGGCGGAGTACAGCTCGGGACGGAGTTCGTCCGGGCAGAGGGCTTTGCGCAGGTCGGCCGCCCAGCGCAGCTTGCCCATGACGGCATCCCGGACCGGCCCACCACCGTAAGCGAAGTCCCAGCTGGAGAACGTTGCCGTGATGGTGCGGACCTGCGCGATCTCCGTGGCGCCGATCCGGCGAGGGGTCGGGGTGGGCTTACGGATCTCCAGTATCGCCGCAATCGGCCCCTCCAGGATGAGCGCGTTCGCGCCGAGGCTGAGGCCAGTTTGGATGAGCTGTTGACGGTCCACGGCCTCTAGTGTCTCTGCTGCGCGGGCGCTGCGGGGATCACCGGTGAATCCCAGGGCGGCGTCGGTGGGGGCACCCAGGATGTCCCGGAGGGCGTCTCGGGACCACTCACGTGGCCAGCGGATTTTGCCTCGTTCGAGCGCGCCAATCCAGTTGGCGCTGTGCTCCAGTGTCTCGTGGTGGTGTTTGAACACCCAGGTGTTG
>JBOHFG010000398.1:0-1602 GCA_050699575.1 Pseudonocardiaceae bacterium | reverse complement strand
TGTGACCTCGCCCTCGCGCAGCTGCGCTCGGTGCTCCCGCTGTTGGGCGCTGAGATGACTCCCGAGGTGCAGCCCCGGCTGTATCTGGCCATCGCGCGGCTGGCCACCCAGGCGGGCTGGATGAGCTTCATGGTCAACCAGCATGACGACGCCCGCCAGCTGTGGCTGATCGCGCTCGATGTCACCCGCGCCACCGACCACCCCCTGGGCACCGACCAAACCGTCTTCGTGGTGTACGACATGGCAATCCAAGCGGTGGGACTGGGCCACCCGGAGGAGGCGCTGCGCCTGGTTCACCTCGGACATGCCGCCGCAGCCGGCTCGCACCCGGTCTCCGCGGCAACCACCAGCTGCCTGGCCAGCATCCAGGCCCAGGCTCACGCCGCCCAGGGTGACGCAACGGCCTGCGACCGCGCGCTGGGCCAGGCCATCGAGCAGTTCAACAGCATCGACCCCACGCACGAGTCGTGGGCTGATTTCCTCGATGAAGCCATGCTCGCCGCCAAGAAGGGTGATACCTATTACAAGCTGGCCCAGGCCAGCCGTGACCCACGAGCTGCCAGCCAAGCGGTGCCGCTGCTGAGCCATGCCGTGGACCACCTCGGCCCCGGCTATGCCCGGCCCCGAGCGGGGGGTCTCACAGCTCTTGCCGGGGCCCACGCCATCGCCGGGGACACCGACACCGCGGTCAGCGTCGGCCACCAGGCCATCGACGCGGTCACCGCACTGCACTCACCCCGCACCTACAATCACCTCAGCGTCCTGAACGCCGTACTGGAGCCCTCGCACACCAGCGCGGGTGTCGCCGAGCTACGGGAGCGCCTGAGCACCACCCTCGTCTGAGGCTCCTCTGCCCTTACTCCGCGGGGCGCTGGATAGGTGGCACGAGACGATGAGCGGGATGGTGGTGAGAGGAGATCCTGTGGTGGACGTGGTGATGGTGGGGCCAGTGAGGCTGTGCTGAGAAGAACATCTCGACGGACGGGGTTGGGGTTGCGTCAGTGGGGTTGGTGAGGTCATGACGTGGGCGCGGTCTCGTCAGCGGGTGTCCATTGGGCGCTGAGCTGGTGGAATGACCGGCACGGCAAGCAGTAGCCGCAGCCAGGTTCGACCATTGCCGCGGGGGTCAGCTCTGCTCCGCACAGCGCGAGGTAGCGGCCCCCGGGGCTGTGACCCGCTTCGGCGGCATCAGGTGTCATGAGGTGTGTCACGCGGGTGCGCCTGTCGACCATGTCGACCACGCGCACCCGGCGCCGTGGGGTGCTGCCCCGGCGCTTGACCAGTCGGTGTCTCGGCATCGGTCTAGCGCCCATCACCCGCGACACCGGCCAGTCGCGAGGAACGAGGCGAACACTGCGGCTCGCCGGACTGTGCCCCACCGTGCGCGCTGCCTGTCCTGCGGCTCCCTGGCCACTCGACTATCGCGGTGGTGCTCATCGGGCCTCCCCGGGTCGGGTGTCTCGATCACCTGGCAGTCGCCCGCCCCCAGGGCGTCACCAGTGGGGGGACATCGCCGTTGTCGTCGGCGCGGACGCCGTGCCGTGCTCGTCTGTCTGCTCCGTGAGTACACCGCTGGTTCGGGTGGGCGGGAACCCGCGACCG
>JBOHFG010000397.1:0-2476 GCA_050699575.1 Pseudonocardiaceae bacterium | reverse complement strand
GCGCTCCCACTGCCCGCTGATGCCGGCGAGGCCCTCGCGAGCTACTTGCAGGATGGCCGACCGGCCACCGCGCTGGACCGTAGTGTGTTCACCCGCATCAGGGCACCCCACCAGGGCCTGACCCCGGGCGGGGTGACCCAGGCGGTAGCCGCCGCGGCCCGCCGGGCTGGGTTGGGCGTGGTCTACGCGCACCGGTTGCGGCACAGCGCTGCTACGTCCATGCTCGCCGAAGGCAGCTCCCTGGCCGAGATCGGTCAGGTGCTGCGACACCGGCGGCTCCATACTACGGCGGCTTACACGAAGGTCGATATTGCGGCGCTGCGTGCGCTGGCGCGTCCGTGGCCGGGTGTGTCATGAATGGGCTGCGCGAGGCGCTGGCCGGTTACCTGGATCTGCGGCACAGTCTTGGATTCACGCTCGAGCGTGAATCCAAGCTGCTGGACCAGTTCATCGCCCACCTGGAAGAGCGCGGCTCTAGCACGGTCACCGTGACCGACGCGCTGGCTTGGGCTAGTTTGCCGCCCGGCGCCAGCGCTGGCTGGTTGCGGTTTCGGATGCAGGCGGTGCGCGGTTTCGCCGCCTACCTGCGCACCCTCGACCCGGCCACTGAGGTTCCCCCAGCCAGCTTGCTTCCCGGCGGGCCGCGCCGTGCCGTGCCCTACCTGTATTCGCCCGCCGACATCACCGCACTGCTCGCCCAGGCCGACCGGCTGAAAACGCCGCTGCGCCGGGCGACCATCACGACACTGATCGGCTTGATGGCGGTCACCGGCATGCGCGGTGGTGAGGTGGTCGCGCTTGATGATGAGGACTTCGACACCAGCCGCGGGCTGCTGCTGGTGCGCCACGCCAAGCTGGGCCGCCACCGGCTGCTCCCGCTGCACCACACCACGGCCGCAGCCCTGCTGGCCTACCGGCAGCTGCGTGACCAGCACTTCCCGCGGCCGGTCAGCGAAGCGCTGCTGGTCTCGGACGCGGGCACCCGGCTGCTGTACTACAACGTCGGGCAGACCTTCGCCAAGCTGGCCCGCCGCGCGGGTCTGACCGCCCGCTCCGGGAACTGCCGCCCGCGTCCACATGATCTGCGGCATTCTTTCGCGGTCGCCACGCTCCTGGACTGGTGTCGCGACGGAGGTGAGATCGCGGCGCGGATGCCGCTGCTGTCGGCCTACCTGGGTCACACCGCGCCGGCTCACACCTACTGGTACCTGCAGGCAGCACCGGAACTACTCGCCGAAGCCGCCCGCCGGCTCGGCCCCGGGGCCGGGGAGCCCCGGTGACCGCGGCCACGGCGACGGTGCAGGCGTTTTTCACCGAGCGGCTGGCCCGCCAGCGTCGGGCCAGCGCTCACACCATTTCCGCCTACCGCGACACCCTGCGGCTGCTGCTCAACTTCACCGCCGGGCGCACTGGCACCTCACCATGCCGCCTCGACATCGCCGACCTGAACGCACCGGTGATCGCCGCGTTCCTCGATCACCTCGAACACGACCGCGGCAACAGCGTGCGAACCCGCAACGCCCGGCTGGCCGCGATCCACTCCCTGTTCACCTTCGCCGCACTGCGCCACCCCGAGCACGCCGCTGATATCGACCGGGTCCTGGCCATCCCGCCCAAGCGGGCTGACCAGACGATCGTCACGTTCCTCACCGATCCCGAGGCCCAGGCGCTACTCGCCGCCCCAGACCGCGCCACCCGCACCGGCCGCCGCGACCACGCCTGGATCCTGCTCGCCATCCAGACCGGGCTGCGCGCCTCCGAACTCACCGGCCTCACCTGCGGCGATGTCCATCTCGGCACCGGAGCATACGTCGCCTGCCACGGCAAAGGCCGCAAAGACCGGATCACGCCGCTGGCCCCGGAAACGGTAACCACCCTGCGGGCCTGGCTTGCCGAACGCGCAGGCGCGCCCAAAGAGCCACTGTTCCCCACCACCCGCGGCGGGCAGATGAGCAACGACGCCCTACAGCAACGACTCAGCACCTACGCCATCAGGGCCGGGCGGACATGCCCATCCCTGATCAGCAAAAACATCACACCTCACGTCCTGCGTCATACAGCTGCGATGCGCTTACTCCACGCCGGGGTCGACATCACCGTCATCGCCTTATGGCTCGGTCACGAAAACATCACGACCACACAGATCTACCTGCACGCCGACATGACCCTCAAGCAGCAAGCCCTCGACCGCACAACCCCACCAGACACCGCCCCGGGCCGATACAAGCCACCCGACCAACTCCTCGCGTTCCTCGAAGCCCTGTAATTATGCCGATATCACCGGCCCGGGCACCCCCACCCACCAGCGGGGATCTGCCCCGTATCGGCATAACCACGATATCGGGATAATGCACCACACAGGTTTGCACGACCGTGTCCGGGAACGCTGTCGTGATCGCCTCCGGCAGCCCGGACAACCCGTCACAACAGCAGATCAGAATGTCCCGCAGCCCCCGGTTCCGCAGCTCAGTCAGCA
>JBOHFG010000396.1:0-5161 GCA_050699575.1 Pseudonocardiaceae bacterium | reverse complement strand
CGACTGGCGTACCTTGGTCAGTCCGGCCAGGTGGCACACTCCGTCGACCTCGGCGACGGCCCTGGGCAGGGTTTCGGGTGCGCGCAGGTCGCCTTCGAGCCGCTGAACACCCTTGGGCAGCGCGGATGTCCCGGAGCGGGTCAGTCCTGTCACTTCGTGCCCCTGCTCGACCAGCAGCGCGGCCACCGCGTAGCCGAGGAAACCGGCGGCCCCGGTGACCAGGACCCTCATCGGCCGAGTAGCTGATGCCGGTACTGCCACGCTTGCTCAATGCAGGCACGGGCGATCGGGGACAACGGCTCGGTGCGCAGCCGCTCGCGGGCCGCCTTGGTGAACGGGATTCCTACGGTGGGATGGCTGGCCTCGGTGCTGATCGCGGCGCCTTCCTCGTTCACGGCGACCATGTTGGAGAACAGCGCATCGAATACGGGTGCCGCGATGACCGCGACCGTCAGCACCAGCAAGTTGACGGTGCCCTCGCGACACACCCCGGCCGCCTCAGCGGCAGCCACATACCGGCGAGCGGTCTTACGGTCCACCCCCGCCCGCCCAGCCACCCGTGCGCAACCCCAACCGTCCAGCCACCCCCGCAGGACCTCACACACCTCAAGCACCGAAACCTCCCGAAACGCCATCTACCGAACCACCACGTCACATGACATGGACAGATCGGATACCGGAAGCGATCAACCCCCACGGCGTGACACGCCAGGTGGTCCCATCACTGGCAACCAGGTGATCCCATGATCGTGGCGGGCGACATGCAGCTGAAAGGCCAGAGTGCAACATCCACCCACGGAACCCCCACATTCCCGCTCTGGGCTGACCAAACCCACACCGGTTGGGTTAAGGCCAAGCACCCGGGGCCGGAACAGCACGAAGCGCCGCTTACCCCCTACAGCGGCGGGAGCGTGCGCACCACCCTCCTTCCAGTACTGGGTGCACCCATCACCATTTACCGTCGGTGAGAGGACGCACACCATGCCGACTCGATCGTCAGGCACAGTCTTGATCACCTCTTGGCTGGACGGGCTGGCTCATGAGGTGTCTGACGGCAACGCGACCGCTCGCCGTACCGGGGAGTACTTAGCGCTGTGTGGGGGTCGGGTCGTGCCTACGCCGCTGGTCACGCCGGTCGGTCGGCCATGCGGGAGGTGCGTGGCCGTGTTGGCGGTAACGCAGCCACCGACGGATGCGTCTCGTCGCCGCCGACGGCGTGGGTGGCTGTGGCGGGTGCTGCACCCGCACAGCGACGCTGCGATCGCCGAGCGCCGGCGGCGCTCGTGACCGGGGCTGCGTTGGCTGGCACGGACCTGCTCGACTGGATCGCGCTTCGGCGGGTCAGCGACGGCGGGGTGACGAATCTGGACGGGTGCTGGCTCGATGGTGGCCGTCGGGTACCGGGCTATGTCACCGAGACCCTCGGTGAGTTACTCGCGGCCGGCCTGATTGTGCTGGCTGACCAGCAACCGGTGGCATGCGCCGGTCGACGCTCACCGACTGCGGGGCCGCGCGGTACCAGCGACTCGCGCAGCAACGACAGGCAGTACCTGATGACGTGATTTCCGGCCGGCCGCGGGTTGAGCCTTTCCCCGTTTCCGCTCCCCGCGGCCGGCCGGTCCCCCACGAGGCAGTCAGACGGCACCCACCCGAGTCGCTGAAACCGACGGTTTCGCGGTGGTGGGTGGTGGTCTGCCTTATCGGGGTTGTCTGCCTTGCCGCAGGTCAATGGCTGCGCAGAGCACAGGCGAGAGGGTAAGGCACGTGCCCTGGCCGGGGCTTGGTGCCTCACCTGCGATCGGGTCTGGAAACGTCGCTTTCTCGGGCGAGGGGGGCGTTGAGCGCGGCGGTGATGTCGTTGGCGAGGACGATGTGTTGGCCGGGCTGCCCGTCGAGGCTGCGCTTGTGGATCTTGATTCCGCGATGCTCCAGGGCGGTGGCGAACTGTTGCGCCGACCAGCTGCCGTAGCTGGGGCCCAGCGCGTCCGCAGTCGGTGGACGACGTCGGCGGAACGGAGTTTGTCGGTGCCGTCCATGACGGTCTGGACGTCGATCAGGAGGTCTCGGACGGGTTCGGGTTCAGCAGGCTCATCCGTGCGGTGACGGTGCGGCCGGTGCGGCGGATGAGGTCCATGGCGCGGGCGATGACGGTGTACGCGTCCTTAGTGGACACGTAGTGGGTGCGCACGATCGCGAACGCCTGGCCCTGGGGGATGTCCTCGACCTCCCCAGTGGCCACGACCGTGCCCGCGTCTGCGCCGAGGTGCAGATCCTGGGGACGGGCACTGCGATCGGCAGCGTCGGCGAGGATCATTTTCGCGGGTCTCGTGGTTGGGCACATTGAGCGCGCAGCGCACGTGGGCGCCTTCGCGGACTCTCGCAGGCAGGGTGCGGTCGTCAGGACGCTGGGTGGCCTGCAGGAGGTGGATGTTGACCGCACGAGCCTGCCGGTACGGCGGTCACATCAAGGCGAACTCGGAATCGACTGGGACTGCCCCTGTATTCCAGCCGTGATCGTGAGTTGCTGGCTGAGCTGATCGCGGACGCTCGGTGGAGCAACGAGGGCTGTTCGCGCTGATCACCGACCTAACAAAAGGCTCCGATGCTCTACGCCCATCTCAGCCCGTTTAGCGATTGATCAATCGCTAGTGTGCCGTTAGAGCTGTTCGGCAGGAATGTCCGCGTACAGGTCGCGCAGCTGCTTCAGCGCCCGATGGTCGGTAGGCCACGACTGGTCTTCCACCGCAGCAACCGGCCGGATGCCTGTCGCCGCATTGGTCGCGAACACGAACTCCATGGTCGGCAGGTCCGAGAGGATGACCGGTTCGGTGTGTATCGGCTCGTCAAGGGCCTGGTTCAGTAGGGTCATCGTGACGCCGGTCAGCCATTCCGAGCGTGGCCAGATTCTTTGTCCTTCCCGTACGAATCCGATATTCGACGTTGCGATTTCAGAGATCGTCCCGTCCGGGTTGAGGAACAGAACGTCATCGAAGCCTTCGCGTTGGGCGGTCCGCCGGCGCCGGAGCGCGCCAAACAGGCCGATGTGCTTCACCGCAGGCATCTCCCGCCGGTACGAGGCAGCTTGCAGACGCAGCGGAGCAGGTGTGCCCGACGGTGCCGGTCGCGTCGTCACGAGGATGTGCGGGACGGCGTCCGATCCGATTATGCCCAGGTCAAGCGTGGGGTCGTAGACCGTCACTCGCGCGACAGTGCGCGGAGCGGCATCCGTCAACCCGTGCCGGATGTAGTACCGCACACGGTCAGTGTCGAGGTCGGCGTCAAAGAGTAGGCGGCAGTCCCGCGCCAGCCGCTGCATGTGGAGCGACAAGCCGCGTACGCGGCCGTCCTCCGCCAGCATCGAGGTGAAGTGGCCGTAGTTGGTCAGCGCGAGAGCCTTGACCTGGTCCATGGTCGGGAGCACACCGTTCAGTTGCATGTGGGTCAGTTTTCCAGGTGGGCAGCCTGAAGGACATGTCACAACAGTCGAAGTTCGGTGAAAGTTCAGGGCTTCCGGTTCGGTGAAAGTTCAGCGCTTGGGGCCTATTGGGACACTTCTCGCCACGTGATCCAGGCCGCATAGTTGATGCATGGGCAACAACGGCGGAAGGGGCGACGATGGTCAAGAATTCGATTCCAGGAATGAAGACCGGTGGCGGAGTGACGTCCGAGGTGGTCGGCACGGCCGTGGTGTTAGCCATTCTGGTAATCGTCGTAAATCCGGAAGACGGTCCATGTCTCGAGAACGAGACCGACGACCGCGACCGAGTGAGGTTGTGATTCCGATTACTCGCAATCGCCCCATTAACCTTGAGAGGAGCCATCAAATGATCAACGATGCGATTGACCCCCAGGAGTGGGCTTGCCGGTGCGGGGCCCGTGCCACCAGGCGGTGCGGCCTGGCGCAATGCCGCAAGTGCCGGCGCCGGGACCGCTGGCATCACCGCCAGGACGGCGTATGCCGTCACCGCCGGGGTGAGCGGTGGTGAAGCGGCACGCGATCCAGGTCGGCTACGGGCGAAGCGGTCCGTTCTCCCGCGCCCACCTCCTTGAACTGGACGGGATCGGGCTCCGGTCGGCCGACCATTACACGCGTCTCATGCCGGTGTCCGAGGCCATCAGCGGTGGCTTCCGGCTGGCCATGCTCCCGGTCCGGCTCATCGCGCTGGGCGTGCTGTGGGCGACCGCCACCCCGACGCGGCTGATCGTCACAGCCACTGTTTGCACTGTCATCGCCATCAGTCTCTGAGAGGACGGCGGCACGTTAGCCGCTATCCCGCCGCCCGCCGAGCGACCTACCACCGGTCCAGATCCCCGGATGTAAAGGAGGCTTTTACCCGACAATGAACCAACAGAAGCCGTACTCCCTCGTCAATCTGGAGGCCGTCCGAAACAATTTCCACCAGGCGTGCCAGTCGCGCACCCCGGTCAGGCTCTGGCACGCCGTCGCCGATATTCCCGTCCTGCTCGCTGAGTTGTCCCGGCTCCGGTCTCTCTTGGCTTGTCCGCGTGATGCACGCAAACCTGCTCGCCGCCGCCCGCGCCACCATTGCCGCCACACGAGACGGCGAGGCGGACTCGATGTACTACCTGCGCGACGAACTCGACGCGCATGACCAACTCCCGCCCGATCACCTTCACGCCGCTGAGCTTCTCGCCCGGCCATACCCTGAAACCTTCGATGACCCGGCCGGCGAACAGGACAGCCAATGACGCGGTCACCCCGTGAATAGCCGCGCGGGTCAGGAAATAATCCCCCTCCCTGGCCAGACCGTCAGCAATTCTTCCGAGTATCAGGGGTACGACGCGGAGCTCATCGAGCCCGATCGACTGCCGACCATGGTCTCGGATGCATCCTCGGCACTTCTGTCGTCGTCCATGACGGTCGAGACCAATGAGCCGGTTTTTCGCCCACTAGACCGGAGGCCGATCGTGCCGCTCTGGATGCGCAATGCCGAGCAGTGCAACGCTTTCTTCCGTTGGCTCGCCGTCTACCTTTGGCATACCACTGCGTTCCACGCGCTCCGTATCCCCAAGTATGTGCTGCGCGCTGTGATGTATTCCCCGCGCGGCATTGGCCGCGCAATCGTCGAGTTGTACCGCTGGGTTAGTGACGCCGAGGGCAGGTCGCTGCGGCTCTACGCGATCGAACGTGGTGATGTCA
>JBOHFG010000395.1:0-1511 GCA_050699575.1 Pseudonocardiaceae bacterium | reverse complement strand
GGCATCGAGATGGCCGGTGTGGTCGTCGAGGTGGGTGCCGGGGTCACGAATGTGGTTGTTGGCGATTGTGTGATGGGTATAGTTGCCGGTGGTTTGGGGCCGGTCGTCGTCGCGGATGCGCGGCTGGTTGTGCGGGTTCCGGCTGGCTGGTCGTGGGAAGCGGCTGCTGGTGTGCCGGTGGGGTTCTTGACCGCCTGGTACGGGCTGGTCGGTCTTGGCCGGGTGCAGGCCGGTGAGTTGGTGCTTGTGCACGCTGCTGCTGGTGGTGTGGGTCTGGCTGCGGTGCAGATCGCGCGGTGGTTGGGTGCGCGGGTGCTGGGCACGGCGAGTGCCGGCAAGCAGGGCGTGGTTTGTGAATGGGGTGTCGCTCCAGGTGATGTGTTCTCGTCCCGGTCGCTGGATTTCGAGGATGGCGTGCTGGCCGTGACCGGTGGTTGTGGCGTGGACGTGGTCCTGGATTCGCTGGCTGGGGTCTTTGTGGATGCGTCGTTGCGGTTGGTGGCTGCTGGTGGCCGGTTCGTCGAGATGGGTAAGACCGACATCCGCGATGCTGACGAGGTCGCGAAGGCCTATCCGGGGGTCTGGTATCGGGCGTTCGATCTGATCTCACTGGAGCTGGACGAGATCCAGCGGATGTTGGCTGAGCTCGTGCCGCTGTTCGAATGTGGCGTGCTGCGCCCGCTGCCGGTGACGACGTGGGACATTCGTCGGGCGCCGGAGGCGATGCGGTTCGTCAGTCAGGCGCGGCATATCGGCAAGGTTGTGTTGCGGATGCCGCGGCTTCTGTCCCCGGACGGCGCTGTGGTGGTGACCGGTGGTACTGGCACACTGGGTGGGATCGTGTCGCGTCATCTTGTTGCTGAGCATGGGGTTCGGCGGCTGTTGTTGGTGAGCCGCAGCGGAATGGGTGCGTCGGGTGCAGCGGAGCTGGTGGGCGAGCTGACTGCGTTGGGTGCTCAGGTCGATGTGGTGGCTTGTGATGTGTCGGATCGGGACGCGCTCAAGTCGGTGCTAAGCGAGGTGCCGGTGACCGGTGTCGTGCACACGGCGGGTGTGCTGGACGACGGTTTGGTGTCGTCGCTGTCTGCTGAGCAGGTCGAACGCGTTCTGGTCGCGAAGGCTGTTGCCGCGTGGCACTTGCACGAGCTGACCCGTGACCTGGATCTGTCGATGTTCGTGCTGTTCTCCTCGGCGGCGGCGACGTTCGGGAACGCTGGTCAGGGCAACTACGCGGCGGCGAACGCGATTCTTGACGCGTTGGCACAGCACCGGCACGTGCGTGGGTTGCCGGCGGTATCGCTGGGCTGGGGTCTGTGGGAAGAGACCAGCACGATGACCGCGGGCATGACCGGCACCGATCACGCCCGGATGACCCGAGCCGGTGTCAAGCCTTTGTCCACTGAGGACGCGCTGGCGTTGCTTGATAAGGTGCTCGCCGCGCCGATGCCCCACGCGTTGCCGATCCCCGCACCAGCGCCCGAGCCCGGTACCGAGGCGCCCGCGTTACTGCG
>JBOHFG010000394.1:0-18594 GCA_050699575.1 Pseudonocardiaceae bacterium | reverse complement strand
CGCTGGCGAACAGGTCACGATCCATCTCCCACGGGTTCCCGGTCCGCGACTCCAGATATTTCACCAAGTCTTGTTCGATAGCACTAGCGTTCTGCGGCGTCCGTTCGGGCGACAGGGTCATGGCAGTGCCTCCTCGTAGGCCTCCGTGTACTGGTAGAAGCCGCGACCACTCTTCCGACCGAGATGCCCGTGCCGAACCCCAGGCATCCCTGCATCAGGGCATCGACAGCATCAGTGCTCGCCATCCCCGCCTGCACCACCCGGGCAGCGTCATTGATCATCGGGCACAGGATACGGCTGGTCCCGAACCCCAATGCGTCACCGACAACAACCGCCTTCCGGCCGAGAGCGGCCAGCAGCGAGGTGATCGCCTCCATCGTGGTCTCCGCAGTGCGCACTCCCCGGATCACCTCGACCGTCTTGATGAGATACGGCGGGTTCAATGGACACCCACCAAATCCTCCGGCACACCAACAACTCAGCCAACTCACCGATCGGAATCGACGACGTGGTAGACACCAATGGCGTGCCGGAACGTACTACCGCCGACAACTCGCCCAACACCGTCGACTTGAGCTCAACAACTTCAGTGATCGCCTCGACCACCACGGCCGCTTCTGCGGCACCACACACCGACGTGCTTGTCACGAACTCACCCATGGGTTCATCCCCACAGTGCGCACCCACTAACTGAGCCAACCGCAACTGTTCAGTGACGTCGATACGGGCCTGATCGAGCTTGGCCGCACCCGCCCCCAGAACCACTATCCGATCATCGCTCACTGAACCTCCATAGCGTGACAACTGTGACCACGTGCACCCCGACTCTTCATCCCGGACAAAGACCATGCACACACTAGGCGACGGTCGGATCTCCCGTACAGTGTCATTCCTCCATCGGTCACCCATGGCTGGTAATTCCACCGTGCGAACGCGCGTGAGTTGATCGTCACACGTACCGGCTGCCAGGTAATGGAAGCACAATTACCCTACAATGGGCTCGAACTAGAAGAGTGGTATTGCACGCATTGTCGGCGCTCGCCTAGAGTGCCTGTTTGAGTACAGGATTCGTCACGTGGCGGCCACCTGCCGCAGATTCTCACTTTCATCGTGCCATCGACGTTGCCGGCACGCTCGACCTGATCCGCTCCGGGATGCCGGCGAGCTAGCAGGGAGATGCACCTATGGCGGACACCACGTTTGACGCGATCGTCATCGGTGGCGGGCCGGCCGGCGCGGTTTGCGCGGCGACCCTTGCCAAACAAGGCTACTCGGTGATAGTGCTGGAACGGCAGGCGTTCCCCCGGTTCCACATCGGTGAGTCGATGCTGCCGTACATGGTAGGCATGTTGGAGCGGCTGGGGCTGCTGGACGCGGTCAAAGCGCAGGGGTACGTCGTCAAGCGTGGCGGTGAGTTTATCGATCCCACCGGAACGAAGTTCTTCAACGCAGGGGTCTTTCGCGCCGACTTCGCCAAGCAGGGTGCAGGCCGCCATTCCGAGACGTTCCAGGTGGAGCGCTCTCACTTCGACCAGGTGATGCTAGACCAGGCACAACAGGCCGGAGCCCGAGTTGTCCATCAAGCCCGGGTGACCGAGCTGGTGATGACCGGTAAAAGGATCACTGGCGTACGTTACCAGTACAACGGGCAGGAGTGCGAACTCAGTGCGTCGTACGTGGTCGACGCTAGTGGCAGGGCCGGGACGATCGCCCGTCGTTTCGGGCTGCGGAAGACAATCGACAAACTGCGGATGGTCGCGGTTTTCGGGCACTATGAGGGACTTGACGAACGGCACAACCCAGGACACGAGGGTGACATCCAGATCGGCAGCCATCCCGAAGGTTGGGTGTGGGCCATTCCGCTGTCCCGGAGCAGGATCAGCGTGGGTACCGTGATGCCGCGTGCGGTGCTCCGGAGCAAGACGCCTCACCAGGTCTTTGCCGAACACGTCGCTCGCGTACCACGGATCACCCAGCGGCTGACCGGTACTCGACCGTCCACCCAATTTTGGGTTGAGACCGATTACTGCTATCACACCGACCAGGTGACGGGACCGGGCTGGTTGATGGTTGGTGACGCGGGTTGCTTCGGTGACCCCATGTTCTCTGGTGGAGTATTGGTAGCTATGGTCACCGGAGCGAATGCGGCCACCACGATCGCACAGGTGCTTGCAGAGCCTGCGGTTGAGAACCGCTTGATGACGGAGTATGCAAACTTCTTTAAAACCGGCTACGACACCTACGTCCGGCTGATCTTCTCGTTCTACGAGAGCGAGCTGGTCAGCACGCTTGCCGACGCGAACGCCACCACCTCGCGCGACAAACTGGAGATGTACATGGTGCGGCTGCTCGGTGGTGACTTCTGGAGTGTGCATAACCCGATCGCCACAGTGCTACGCGCCAACAGGGAGTGGGACACCTTCGCCCCTTTCAAGCCGGTGTTCGGCTGCCCCGTCTACCCGGAGCTGGGTGACCTGGACCGCAGGGAGCTGGCTGCTGCGGGGCGCAAAAAATGAGCGATCGTCGACTTTTAATAGTGTCTTCTCGTGGATTCGGTGGCGTGAGATGCTTGCGCTGCTCTTGCGCCTACAGCTAACTTGAGTGTAACTTGATTGGTTTAAAAGGTACGCTCACTGTAGTGGTTGCCGGGTGGTGAGGGAGGACGGCTCACTGTGGATCGTGAATTTGCTGGTTCCGTGCAGCGTTATCCGCCCAAGTTGAGGCGTGGGTTGGGCGGGTAAGTGATGCACAAAATTTGTGAGGTGATAGAGCTCAACGTTATCAAGGCGAAGATCTCTATTGCGATCTTGATCTGTGTGGGGTATTGCACTGCAACCCGCATCCGCCGATTTCCCTGAGGAGTGAAATCCATGCAGTTCAAACTGCTAGGACCCTTGGAAGTTGTCGACAATGATCAGTTTCTCTCGCTGTGTGGAAATACGCAGCGAGCAACGCTGGGCTTTCTTCTGTTGCATGGGAACTCTGTGGTTGCGACTAGTCGCATATTGAAGGCTCTGTGGCCGAAAAATGTGCCCACAACTGGTCGAAAAATGCTGCAAAACGCTGTTTCCGGGTTGCGCGGAATTTTTTCCTTTAATGGAGAATCTCCTGATTCCCCGTTGCTTCTGACTCACGCTCCCGGTTATTTACTTCGGGTGAATCCAGACTGTGTCGATCTCAGCTGTTTCCACAGTCTGGTGAGTAGTGGCCGAGCGGATTTGGTTGCCGGTTCATGGGAGCGGGCCGCGCGAACGCTGCGGAATGCGTTGGCGCTGTGGCGGGGCCCGGTGCTGGCCGATTTGGTCGAGTCCGGAATCGTCTGGCCAGAGCTGACCGCGGTGCAGAATTCTCGATTGGCCGCCTTGGAGGACTGCGTCGAAGCCGAGTTCGCCTCTGGTCGCTATAAAGAAGTGATCAATGAGCTGGAGCTGTGGGTCGAGACCGAGCCGCAGCGGGAACGGTTGTGCGGTCAGTTGATGCGCGCTTTATACTACTGCGGTCGGCAGGCGGACGCGTTGGGACTTTACCGTCGCATGCGGACGAGGCTCATCGAGGAACTCGGGCTTGATCCCAGTAGGGAGTTACAAAGACTGGAACGGTCGATTCTCAATCAGGACCTGGTGCTGGAGTCACCTCCGGTTCCCTTCTGCCCCGTGCCGTCTGCCAGTGCGTCCCAACCGCATTGTGCCTTGGTTATCGGTCCACGGCAGCCTGACACGGGTGCTCGACAGGCGTCAGCCCCTTGCCGGCTAAGCGGTGTCGAACGGACCGAATGTGCGACCGGTGAACTGGTCAAGCCACCGATGCTCACGAGATCAACCGGATGCGCTGTGGCGGAGCTCAAACGGGTCAGCGTTGTGCTCGCGATGGCCCGGTTCGACCGTGATGTCGGTGACGGCAATCCCGAAGACGTCGACGCCGTGTTGCAGGACGTCGCGGCTGCTGTTCACGAGGCGGTCGAGCACCTGGGCGGGATCGTCGGAGGCACGATCGGCTCGGTGTGGCTGGCGGTGTTCGGTGCCGTGCAGAATCGTGAGGACGATGCTGTGCGGGCCGTGCGAGCAGCAATGGCGGTGCGAGACCTGCTCCGTTCTCGTGGTCTGGCCTTTCCGCACGTTGCCCCGCTAGCCGTTATGGTTGCAGTGGCAACTGGCGATGCATTGGTGAGGCGCCAGGAGGATGACCGTGGCGAGGCGCCCTTGGTGGCAGGGGAAATTCTGGACAGGTGTGTGGGGCTGCTGATGCACGTTTCCGCCGGCGAGATACTGGTTTGCGACGAAACTCGTCGAGCCAGCGACTTGACGATCATCTATGATGGCGCACACGACCTGGTCAATGGCTCGCGGGCGGTGGTGTTTCATCCGGAACTAGAGAAATCTGAGCCCACTGTGCCATTTGTCAACCGCGACCGCGAGCTGAAAATGCTGCTCAGCTTGTTTGACCAGGTTCGTCGACAATCACGGGCACATCTGTTAACCGTATTAGGAGTACCCGGAATCGGTAAGAGCAGGTTGGTTGTCGAGTTTCAACGCGCGATCACAGGCGCTTCCGGGAAGGCCCGTTGCCTCATCGGTCGTACGTCAAAATTCGGGTGCGACAGTGCACTGGCCACGCTGTCGGAAAGCGTGAGATCCTATGCGAAAATTCACGACTCCGATCCGGCCGAAATAGCGGAGAAGAAGCTCGCTGACGCTGTTCGTAGCCTGGCCGGTTCCGGAGGAGGGTTGTCTTGGATGGTGTCCCAACTACGGGTTCTGATCGGTTTAGACAATAGTGAGAAAAAGCAGCAGATCCAGCCTGTCACTGCTTGGCGGAATTTTCTGGAGTTAGCCACCAGCGGGGGTCCCCTGGTTGTCGTCATCGAGGATCTGCACAGGGCTGACGATGTTCTGCTGGACTTCGTTGACCACGTCACAGAGCAGGCGAGATCATTTCCCCTACTGGTGATCGTGACTGCCCGCCCCGAACTGCTCGATCGTCGACCAGCCTGGGGCGGCGGCAAGGTCCGCGCGAACACCACCACCTTGGATCCTCTTTCCGACGATGACGCCATCCGCTTGCTCACCCTGTCGTGTGCCAGGAACGTAACCTCTGACCAACGCCATGGCACACCGGACACTGGTACCATCAGTGTTTTCCGCGAATTAGTATCGTGCGTTGGAGGAAATCCGCTGTTCGCTATCGAGTATGCACGAATGCTCCGAGAGGGCGGCTCCGTGGAATTTCGAGATCCCCACGAGGCTGACATGCTGCCCAACATTGGTCGCGTCGGCGTGCCCCTGCCGTGTCCCCCGTTGGTTCACCGCGTCCTGGCGTCCTGGCTGGATAGCCTGCCGGTTGAGGTCAAAGCGGTGTTGCTGGATGCCGCCGTGCTCGGTGAGCATGTTTGTGAGACGGGCATTGCTGCGGTGAGCGGACGGATTGCTGGTGAGGTGTCTCCTTGTCTGGAGTACTTGGAGCGTTGGGAGATCCTCAGAAAAACGAGCCGAGAATTGGAATTTGCTGCGGCTAGTTACGTATTTCTGCATACCTTGGTCCGCGATGTCGCCTACCGGATGATTCCTCGGGCGACGCGTGCTGAAAAACATGAACTGGCCGCGGCGTGGCTCGAAGGCCTACCGGGTCAGAATGTAAACTTGTTGACTTATCATAAACGTCAGTCTACTGTGTTGTCCGTTCCCCCTGATAGTGCTCTGATACCGGTTCGGCAGCAGGTGCGTGGGACGTTGTCGGCGGTTTTTCCGTGAGAGAACGAAGACGTGCCTATGTAACCGACACGGATCGAGGAAAAAGATTTAAGGTATGCTGGACGATACGGTGAGCCCAGGTCGGATCTACTCGTTACTGTGGGACCAGTGGAAGGCCAGAGTGCTGCAGAGCGCGATCAAGCTCAAAGTATTCACCCGACTGGCGTGCCGTCCGCTGACCGGCGACGAATTGCGGACCGCGCTCAACGTTCGTGCCGGGCCGAGGGCTGCGGTTGACTTCTTCGACGCACTCGTAGCATTGGGGCTGCTGCTGAGCACCGACGAGCACTACCACAACAGCGCAGAGGCGTCGGAGTGCCTCGATGAGAATAAGCCGGCGCTGTTTGTAGGGGACGCGATCAACGAGTTTCTGACACTTCCCAGTGTCGACCTGACTGAGGCCCTGCTAGAAGGGCCCGCAGTGACCTCGGCCAAGAGTTCTACGCAGCGCAGTATGCCACCGAGGACGGGGTAGCTAGGCTTCTCCGCGTCATGACGGCGGTAAGCGCGGAGCCCGCGCGGGCAATGGCCAAGAAATTTCCGTGGCACCTGGTACTGGGGGAAGGCTCCAGCTTTTGGTACTGGGGGAAGGCTCCAGCTTTACTGGTGCAGAGTGTAAGCAGTGGCTACACTAGGCCGGTTTCCGGGAGATCTACCTTGAACGACTCGACGGTCCCCGGTCGATGGTTGTGGGCATCAAATTGAGGTAGCCTGTGTGGAAGTCATTGCCTCGGAAGGGAACCAAGCTTGTGAGTGCACTGCCTGCGTCAGCGATCCGACTACCCTCGTTGACCGGTTACCGCATGATCCTCGCAGTCGCCGTCTTTTCTACCCATGCACTGGCTTCTGCCCGATTTTACCACAACGAATTTTTGAACGGACTCGGCCTCATCGCGCCGTACGGGATTTCCTCCCTGTCTTCCTTCTTCGCGTTGAGCGGTTTCGTGCTCACCTGGGGGGCGTCTCGGGCCGACACGGCAAGACTGTTTTGGCGCAGGCGGCTGGTCAAGATTTTCCCTAATCATGTCCTCACCTGGGCACTGACCATCGTGCTGTTCGCGGTGGTCGGACCGATGCCCCTGCTGGGGATACCTCCCCGGGCTGGCCCCGCGCTGACAAACCTGTTCCTGGTACAGGCATGGATCCCGAGTCCCAACTATCTGCTCAGTGTCGACGGGATCAACTGGTCGGTCTCCAGTGAGCTCTTCTTCTATGCCGTGCTGCCGTTGCTGATCCGGCCCTTGATGCGTATTCCCGCTCATCGGCTGTGGGCGTGCTTCGCTGGGACGGCAGTCGTGCTGGCCGTCGTCCCGGCGGTAGTCACCTACGCGATCGACGCTCCGCCGTGGCCCCTGTGGCCCCCGCTGTCGTTCGTGCAGACCTGGCTCGTTTACTTCTTTCCGCTGGTACGGCTGCCCGAGTTCCTGCTCGGAGTGTTGCTGGCCCGCATCGTGCAAGCGGGTCGTTGGCCGCGTCTGCGTGCGCGGTGGGTGGCGTTGTTCGCTGTACTCGTCTGTTTGGCGATGTTGGTCCTACCCGTCGCGTACTCCCGCAGCGGCATAGTGGCGGTGCCAATGTGCTTGTTCATTCCGATCATCGCTGTTCGTGATATCGAAGGGCGGGGTAGTTGGCTCCGCCGCCGCGGTGTGGTCCTGCTGGGGGATGCTTCTTATGCCATGTACCTGATCCACTGGCCCGTTCTGGGGGTCACGCGCCACTTGGTTGGCGCACACCGGACGTTCGACGGGGTGACCGGTACGCTGATCATCATTGCGGTCTTCGCTGTGACCCAGCTGGCTGCTGTCGCCTTGTACCAGTACTTTGAGCGGCCGCTGATGCGCCGGTTCTCCGCTCCGCGCTCCCGAGACCATAGTGTTGCGGGCGGGCATCCCCCGCAATAGCCATTTGGTGCTGGACCGGAAGCCGTACGTATGCAGCCATGTTACCTGGCCATGGGTGGCCGATGGAAGTTCGTCATTGTGGTGGCAACATTATTGTGGTTCGGTGATCAACATGCTGGTACTCGGATTGAACGGGAACTTCTCTGCGGAGGACGAAGACCTGGTACCCGGTATGCTGGAGTTCTTCTTCCACGATGCCTCTGCCAGCCTGGTCCGAGACGGAGTGCTGATCGCGGCGGTGGAGGAGGAGCGGCTGAACCGGATTAAGAAGACCACCAAGTTCCCCATCAATGCGATCTGGTCTTGCCTGGCCATAGCGAACGTCTCGGCTGCTGACATCGACGCTGTCGGCTACTATTTCCGCGAAGATCACATGGACACGGTGCTCAACCAGCTCTACATCGAAAATCCTAAAACGGCAATTCGCTACTCTCGTCAGCTCATCGCGGACCGACTGTGCACGGAGTTCGGCTGGAAGCTCCCTGGTGACCGAATAGTCTACACTCCGCATCACCTCGCGCATGCGATGTCCAGCTTCGTTCGCTCTGGGATGCGCGAGGCATTGATCGTTGTCCTGGATGGTCGAGGCGAGGAACACTCCGGAACAATTTTTCGTGCGAATGGCGAACAGCTGGAAAGTTTGGCGACCTACCCGGCGCATAAATCATTGGGAACACTGTACCTGTCCGCAACCCAGTTTCTTGGTTACAAATTCGGCGACGAGTACAAGGTCATGGGTCTCGCCCCCTACGGTGACCCCGGCAGATATCGGGAAATCTTCGAAACGCTCTACTCGCTGCGCGACAAGGGTGACTACGAGATTACCCACAGTGTCGTATGTCCTAATGTGTTCGGACCAACCTTTCTTGCTCGCGGATTTCTTCCGAGAAGGAAAGGGGAGAAGTTCACCCAGCAACACATGGACTTTGCCGCGGGACTCCAGGAGATTATCGAGAAAATTGTGTTACATATTCTGGCGTACTGGGCCGAGTTTGCCGGGCTCACGAAGCTGTGCTTTGGTGGGGGTGTTGCGCACAACTGCAGCCTCAATGGCGTGATCCTGCGCTCCGGCATGTTCGATGAGGTGTTTGTGCATCCGGCCTCCCATGACTCCGGTGCCGGGGAGGGAGCGGCGCTCGCGGCCGAGTACCAGCTCAGTGGAGCTGTGTTCCCTCGAGCGCGGCTTCGTACCGCCAGCCTGGGCCCCGCGTTGGGCGGGGAAAGCGAGATCATGGAGAAACTGAGTGCCTGGGACGCACTGATCGAGGTCATCCGCCCTGATGACGTCGTCGACCGTGCTGCCGAGCTGTTGGCCGAAGGCGCGGTTCTCGGCTGGGCACACGGTAGATCTGAGTTCGGCCCGAGGGCGCTGGGTAACCGCAGCATCGTCGCCGACGCGAGGCCGAAGGAGAACCAGACCAGGATCAACGCCATGATCAAGAAGCGGGAGAGTTTCCGGCCCTTTGCGCCGGTTGTTACCCCCGAGGCTGCGCCAGTGTACTTCGAGATACCAGATGTGAAGGCGAACTACGATTTCATGTCGTTCGTGGTACGCGTGCGTGCGGAACGGAGAAAAGAACTTGGCGCGGTAACCCACATCGATGGGACCGCCCGAATTCAGATCATCGAGCCCGCGGTCAACGAGCGCTTCCACCGGCTGGTGGCCAGGTTCGGTGAGCTCACCGGAACTCCCGTGCTATTGAACACTTCCTTCAACAACAACGCCGAGCCGATCGTACAGAGCGTCGAGGACGTCCTGACCAGTTTCCTCACCACCGAACTGGACTACGTCGTGATCGAGAATTTCTTGGTCCGACGACGGTCGAACTTCTTGGCGGCACTCGACGATCTCGTCCTTCGGTTCAGGCCGGTAACCAGGCTCACCACGCGCGTTGGTTTCAGATTGTCCGGCGAGCGAATCGTAGTCCGCGAGATATTTCTCGATTATTCGACGGGATCGCGTTCCGCGGTGTCCCCGCAGTTGTACGCGCTGCTGGAGAAGGTGGACGGGGTGTGTCCTCTCGCTGTGCTCGGGGGAAGCTTGTCCGAAGCGCTCAGGGAGGAGCTGTTCCACCTGTGGGCGGAACGCTTCTTTACCCTCACGCCGGTAAGGAGGGGCGATCAGCTACCTGGGAATTGATGTTGGCGGCACCAAGGTCGCCCTCCGTCTCGAAGGTAGTGGGCGGAAATCTTACGACACCTCTTTTGGCTGGAATAGTACAAAAAATCGACGATCGCAAGGCCCCGCGGATGATCTCGCCATGCTGGCGGACAAGGTGCGTGAGTTGCGCGGGTGCTGGCAGGAACCGATCCAGGCAGTCGGTGTTGCTATGCCGGCCACACTCGACGGTTCGGGCAGGGTGCTCGCCTGGCCGGGTCGACCGGGGTGGGTTGGAGTGGAACTGTGGACGTTGCTGTGCACATTGTTTCCCGATACCGAGGTGCGGTGCGCGGACGACGGAGATCTGGCCGCTGTTGCCGAGGCACGTGAAGTGGGCTGCGCCGATCTAGTCTACATCGGCGTCGGTACCGGCATCGGCGGCGGGATCGTGTCCGGTGGACGGTCCTTCCCCGGCCGCACCAGGGGATCTTGTGAGATCGGTCATGTCGTGATCGATCGTTGTGGGGCGGGTTGCGACTGCGGCCGCCGCGGCTGCCTACAGGCGGTGGCCTCGGGCCCGGCGACGCTACGCCGGGCCGCCGAGCTTCGGGGCAACGACGTGACGTTCGCGGAGCTCCGGTGTGCGGTCCTGGCCGGCCAGTCGTGGGCGGTGTCTGCAGTGGAGGACAGTGCTGCCGCGCTGGCGGCAGCGGTCATCAGCGTCAGTGAGTTGCTGCACCCCTCGCTGGTTCTGATCGGCGGCGGGTTCGCCGCTCAACTGCCGTGCCTTGTGCAGGCCGTGTCCGCCGAGGTCGCCCGACTGGCCCGGCCAGGGAGTCCGCCGCCACCCGTCCAGGTGGCGGTGCTCGGTGGATTGTCGTCCCTGTACGGCGCCGTGTTGGCGGCCAGGGGGCTGGCCGGCTGACCCGAACTGCTACCTGTCAGCTATCCGTGATAGCCAGCAACGCCTTGGCCGCCAGCCGGTAACCGAGTGAGCCGAGACCGACGATCACGCCGCTGGCCAGCGGGGCGAGCACCGACTCGTGGCGGAACCTCTCCCGGGCCCAGACGTTGGACAGGTGCACCTCGATCCAGGGTTGTGGGTAGTTGGCCAGCGCGTCGCGCAGGCTCCAGCCCGCGATCATCAGGGCGCCCGGATTGATGATGGCTCCCATCGTGTCGTAGTTGTCCTGAATTGTGCGGATTAATTCACCCTCGCCATCGTGTTGGAACGAGCGGACCTTCCACCACCGATCGGAAACCTCTTCGTTGACGGCGTTCTCGATATCGGCCAGCGTGTCCATGCCGTATACCTGCGGCTCGCGCCGACCGAGTATGCCCAAGTTGGGGCCGTTCACCAAGAGTAGTTCATTCACCAGGCACCTCGCACACTGAAAGCGGTTCTGACGACGAAAAACACAACTGGGCGATTATTGTAGATTATCGTGAGGTGGTGGACCGTGGACGTCGCCGTCGCGAATAAGGGGTAGTTAAGGGTGTGCTAGGGGGTTGGGGTCGGCCGATGCCACCGGTAACGTGCCGAGTCGATGTATTTACCTCTAATCAGGTGGAATGAGAGTGGGCAACCATGAACGTTGATTCGCGACAGGTACGTGAGTTTCCTCCGTGGCCCCAGTTCGGAACCGAGGAACGGACTGGGCTGATTCGCGCGCTGGAGCAGGGGCAATGGTGGCGCGTGACCGGTACCGAGGTTGAAGTGTTCGAGCAGGAATTTGCCGAGTACCACGGTGCCGAGCACGCGTTGGCGGTCACTAACGGGACGCACGCTCTGGAACTGGCCCTCGAGGTCCTCGGGGTCCGTCCGGGCACCGAGGTCATCGTCCCGGCGTTCACGTTCATCTCCTCCTCGCAGGCGGCACAGCGGCTGGGCGCGGTCGCTGTGCCGGTGGACGTCGACCTGAACACCTACTGCATCGACGTGTCCGCTGCCGAAGCTGCGATCGGTCCGAAAACTCGCGCGATCATGCCTGTGCACCTGGCAGGTCAGGTCGCCGACATGGACGCGTTGGCGAAACTGTCGGCGGACTCCGGTGTTGCGTTGCTCCAGGACGCGGCGCACGCGCACGGCGCGCGGTGGCAGGGTAAGAAAGTCGGCGAGTTGGGATCGGTCGCGATTTTCAGCTTCCAGAACGGGAAGCTGATGACGGCGGGTGAGGGGGGCGCTGTGTTGTTCCCCGGCGCCGAGTTGTACGAAGAAGCCTTCTTGCGGCACACCTGTGGGCGTCCACGCGGTGACCGGGGCTATTTCCACACCGTCTCGGGGTCGAACTTCCGGCTCAACGAGTTCTCCGCCGCCGTGCTGCGGGCTCAACTGTCCCGGTTGGACGAGCAGATCACCGTGCGGGAGCAGCGCTGGTCGGTGCTGGCCGCTCTGCTGGCAGAGCTACCAGGGATCGTGCCCCAGGGACGTGACGAACGGTGCGACCGCAATCCGCACTACATGGCAATGTTTCGGGTTCCCGGTATTGGCGAGCGGCGGCGTGCCGCGCTTGTCGACGCCCTTACCCAGCAAGGTATCCCGGCCTTCGTCGCCTTCCGCGCGGTCTACCGCACCGATGCCTTCTGGGAGACCGGGGCCCCGGAGGTGTCAGTGGAGCAACTCGCTCGCCGTTGCCCCAATTCCGAGGCGTTGAGCCAGGACGGTGTGTGGCTGCACCACCGCGTGTTGCTGGGTAGCGAGGCGCAGATGCAGGAGATCGTGTCCGTGTTGGCCGACGTTCTTGCCAGCTCGTGACACTCCGCGTCGCCATCGTGGGGCTGGGATGGGCAGCAAGGTCGATCTGGCTGCCGCAGCTCGGCCAGCACCCCGCCTTCGAGGTGGCAGCGGTAGTGGATCCCAATCCGGTCGCGCGGGCGAGCTTTGCCCGGCAGGGCAGTGACATCCCGGTGTTCACCGACGTCGACGAGCTGCCAGCGAACATGGTTGACCTCACGGTCGTCGCAGTGCCCAACTACCTGCACTGCGCGGTCGCCTGCCAGTTGCTGGTCAAGGGACTCGCGATCTTCCTGGAGAAGCCGGTGTGCCTGAGTTCTGCTGAGGCGGACCAATTGGCTGCCGCGGAGCACTCCGGAGGCGCGGTGCTGCTGGCGGGTAGCGCCGCCAGGTATCGGACCGATGTCCGTGCCCTGTACAGCCTCGCCGAGACACTGGGGAAAATCCGGCATGTCGAGCTGGCGTGGGTTCGCGCCCGAGGCGTGCCGGACGCCGGCGGCTGGTTCACCCATCGACGGCTCGCCGGCGGAGGCGCGTTGGTCGACCTCGGTTGGCACCTGCTCGACGTGGTCTCGCCGCTGCTGGGATCTACCACTGTCGAGCAGGTGGTGGGAACTGTCTCGGCTGACTTCGTCAACAACGGCAACTGTCGAGCGGCGTGGCGGCAGGACCACGCGGCGGGGCTCCAGCGTGGAGATGGCGGTGACGTCGAGGACACCGCACGCGGTTTCCTCGTCACTGATGACGGGGTGTCGGTCTTCCTTCGCACGAGTTGGGCCTCCCACGAGGCCCACGACGTCACAACGATCAAGATCGAGGGCACCGCCGGCACAGCCACCCTGCGCTGCACGTTTGGCTTCAGCCCTCATCGCCAGTGCGGCTCAGCGCTGTGGCACATCCGAGACGGCGAGAGCGTGCCGGTGGCAGTCACCGATGAGCCGATCGGTAGCGAGTACTGCCGGCAGCTCGACCACCTTCCGGTGTTGCTGGCCGATCCGGCCAGCAGGGGCCGAGCGATCCGGGAGGCCCGCCGGACCATCGGGGCCATCGAACGCGTCTACGAGTCGGCCCAGCTTCGCGAGCTGGGCGGGGCATCGATCCCGGTGCTCGCCCCGGCCCGCCGTCAGCTGCGGGCGGTGATCTTCGATTTGGATGGTGTGTTGGTGGACAGCTTCGAGGTGATGCGCGAGGCGTTCACGATCGCCTACGCCGAGGTTGTCGGTCCCGGTCGGCCGCCGTTCGAAGAGTACAGCCGTCACCTGGGACGCTACTTCCCCGACATCATGCGGATCATGGAATTGCCGCCGGAGATGGAAGTGCCTTTCGTCAGGGAGAGCTACCGGCTCGCCCACCGGGTGACCCTCTTCGACGGCGTGGTCGACACGGTCAGGACACTGCGTGAACGCGGGCTCCGTCTCGCGGTCGCCACCGGCAAGAGCGGTCCTCGCGCCCGCTCACTCCTTGACCAGCTCGGCGTGCTGTCGTTGTTCGACCATGTGATCGGCTCCGATGAGATAGCTCGTCCCAAGCCCGCGCCTGACATCGTGGTGCACGCGCTGGACCGGCTCGGGGTGGCGCCACAGGACGCGGTGATGATCGGGGACTCGGTGGCCGATCTGGCCAGTGCCAGTTCTGCCGGGGTCACCGCTGTCGCCGCCTTGTGGGGCGAGGCCGACGAGGACGAACTCATTCGCGCGCAACCCCATGCCGTGTTGCGAGAACCGGGCGAGCTGCTGTCCTGGTGCTACTAACATTCGCAAGCAAAGTGCATTTTCACCCGAAGAACTTGCAGAATCTCCGGCGCGATGAACAATGATCGATTATTTTTTCGCCAGGAAAGATAGGGAAGGTATAGGGGGCTGTTAGGGGGGTCTTTTCGGCATTTTTGGGTGAAGCTGTGATGGGAGCTCCTGCCTGACGGGTAGTGGTCGCAGCGCTCTGCGCCTCACCCGCTGGCAGCCAGGAGAACCGGGTGGTACTCGTCCGACGGAGGGATGTGGTGACATGCTGCGTACCGACCTGATCCGGCCGATGCCCGAACTGCTGGTCGCGCACGCCAACCATTTCGGGGACAAGGTTGCCTACCAAGATGGACGGCGCAGCGTGAGCTACGTCGAGCTGGAGCGGTGCACCCGGCGGCTCGCCGGGCACTTGGCCCAGCTCCGCCTCCAACCCGGCGATCGAGCGGCGATCTGCCTCGGCAACCGCGTGGAAATGGTGGAGAGCTACCTCGCCATCACCAGGGCCAGCGCGATTGGGGTGCCGATCGATCCGCGTGCCACCGATGCCGAGTTGGCCTATCTCCTCGATGACAGTGGGGCCAAGGTAGTGATTACCGATCAGGCGCACGTCGACCAACTGCGCCGGCTGCTGGTGGAGCGTCCGTACCTGATCATGGTGGTGGCCGATGAAGCCACGTCACCGGCGGGAACCTCCGTCGGCTTCTTCTCGTATACGGCTTTCACCACCACTGACCCAGTCAGCCCTGCTCGGGATGACCTCGAGCTGGACGACCCGGCGTGGGTGCTCTACACCTCGGGTACGACCGGTCGACCCAAGGGCGTGCTGTCCACCCAGCGCAACTGCCTCTGGTCGGTGGCGGCCTGCTACGTGCCCGTTCCCGGATTATCGGCAACCGATCGGGTACTGTGGCCGCTTCCGCTGTTCCACAGCCTCTCCCACATCGTCTGCGTCCTGGCCGTCACGGCGATCGGTGCGACCGCCCGGATCGTCGACGGCTATTCGGCGCAGGACGTTCTTGACGCGCTGAGCGAGGAACGCTCGACCTTCCTCGCCGGTGTTCCAACCATGTATCACCACCTCGTGCGATCCGCGCGCGAGAAAGGCTTCCGGTCGCCGGAACTGCGGGTGGGCCTGGTTGGCGGAGCGGTCACCACGCCGGCGTTGCGCAGAGCCTTCGAAGACACCTTTGGTGTTCCGCTGCTTGATGCCTACGGCAGCACGGAGACATGCGGTTCCATCACGGTGAACTGGCCGACCGGTGCCAGGGTCGAAGGGTCGTGCGGGCTGCCGGTGCCCGGTCTCGGCGTGCGGCTCGTGCACCCCGACAGCGGCCTCGACGTCGGCGTCGGCCAGGAGGGCGAGGTCTGGGTCAGCGGGCCGAGTGTCATGGTCGGCTATCACAACCAGCCCGAGGCCACCGCGGCGGTGATGCGTGATGGGTGGTATCGCACCGGCGATCTGGCCCGGCGTGACAAGGCCGGCTACTTCACCATCACCGGCAGGATCAAGGATCTGATCATCCGGGCCGGCGAGAACATCCACCCCGGCGAGATCGAGGACGTCCTGCGTGCGGTGCCCGGTGTCGTTGATGTGGCGGTCGTCGGCAAGCCGCATGAGGTGTTGGGCGAGGTGCCGGTCGCGTTCGTCGTGACGGGAGACGGTGGGCTGGATCTGGCGCAGGCCTTCGCCACGTGCCGCGAGCGGTTGTCGTACTTCAAGGTGCCCGAGGAACTCTACGAGATCCCGCGCATCCCGCGCACCGCTTCCGGCAAGATCACCAGGCATGTGTTGTGGGAGATGCCTGCCCGGCTGCGTGCCTGCGGTGGTGACCACTACGAGTCGCTGTTCAGGGTTGACTGGGTCCCCAAGGCGTCCGTGCCTGCTCCGGCCGCGGTCGGCAGCCGATGGGTGATGATCGGCCCGGATGTCTTCGAGCTGGCGGGTGGGCTGGAAGCTGCCGGCGTCGAGCTGCGGACCTATCCGGACCTCGCGGCGCTGCGGCAGGCTGTCACGACGAGTTCAAGTGCACCTGATGTGGCCCTGGTGTCCGCGGCGGTCGACCTGCCCGAGGCCACCGGCTCCGGCGACGCGGTCCGACAGGTCGCCGACGAGTTGTCCTACCGGTTGGACGCCTGGGCAGCTGACCCATGGATGACGGACTCGCGGCTGGTTGTCGTGACCCGAGGGGCGGTGGCCACCAGCTCTGAGGAGGACGTCGGGCACTTGGCGCACGCGCCGCTGTGGGGCTTGGTGCGATGTGCTCAGGCCGAACACCCTGACCGGTTCGTACTGGTCGACATCGACGCCGACATCGGCGGCACGTTGTCAGCCGCTGTCTTACCGGCGGCGGTGTGCTCCGGCGAACCGCAACTGGCGGTGCGTTCGGGGGTGCTGCTGCTGCCTCTGCTGGCACGGGTGTCCGCCTCCGTTGACGAGGACACGTGCGCCGTTGTCGATCCTCGGCGCACAGTGGTGATCACCGGCGCGGACAGCGCGCAGGCTGCTGCGATCGCCCGGCACCTGGTGGCTGGCTACGGCCTGCGGAACTTGTTGCTGATCAGTCCGCGTGGATCCGTGGACAGGGCAGCGGTGGCACTTCGGTCGGAACTGACCGGGCGTGGTGCCAAGGTGATGCTGTCCGCCTGCGATCTCGCCGACCGGCCTGCCCTGGCGTCCGTGCTTGCCCAGCACAAACGCTCACTCACCGCGGTAATCCATATCCAGAGCGACCCAGAGCACGTCCTTGAATCCACCGTGGACGGTGCACTGAACCTGTACGAGCTGACGCGAGGTGCGGAGCTGGCGGCGTTCATCGTGTTCTCCTCGGCGGTGGGTGTCTTCGGCGCTGCCGGTTGGGGATACCAGGCTGCTGCGGCGACGTTCCTCGACGCGTTTGCGCAGCACCTCCGGGTTGGGGGTCTCCCGGCCCTGTCGCTGGCGTGGGGACCATGGGAGCCGGCGAACCAGCTTGCCGCGGTGCCGGTACCCGCTGGGACCGGCCAGATGTCCGCCCAACAGGGCTTGGCCATGTTCGACGGTGCACGCACAGCGGGCCACGCAGCGCTCGTGGTGACGCGGTTGGATGCGGTGACGTTGCAGGTTCCGGCCGCGATGGGCACGGTTCCGGCACTTCTGCGCGGTGTGGTTGAGGCATCTGCTTCAGTGAGTACACCGGATGAGACAAGCGCGTCCGCGTTGCGCCAGCGACTGGCCCAGCTGACCGAGCCGGATCAGCAGCGCGCGCTGGTGGAGTTGGTGCGCAGCGAGACCACGAAAATACGCAACCTGGACGGACCCGCGACTGCGGGACGTGAACGCACTTTCCAGGAACTCGGATTCACTTCGGTGGCTGCTGTCGAGCTGCGCAATCGGCTGACCGAGGCCACCGGGCTTCGCCTGCCTGCGACGCTGGTCTTTGACCACCCGACGCCGTCAGCACTCGCACAGTGGCTTCGCACGGAGCTGCTGGGCATCGATACACCTGTGGCTGCACCGGTGTCCGCTGTGGCGATGTCTGATGATCCGGTGGTGATTGTGGCAATGGCGTGTCGGTTGCCGGGTGGAGTGTGTTCGCCGGAGGACCTGTGGCAGTTGGTAACCGACGGTGGAGATGCGATTTCTGAGTTTCCGGCTGATCGTGGGTGGGATCTGAATGGTTTATTTGATCCGGATCCTGATCGGGCGGGGAAGTCGTATGTGCGTGCGGGCGGGTTCGTGGCGGATGTCGCCGGTTTTGATGCGGGGTTTTTTGGGATCTCGCCGCGTGAGGCGTTGGCGATGGATCCGCAGCATCGGTTGCTGTTGGAGACATCGTGGGAGGTGTTCGAGCGGGCCGGGATCGCTCCGACATCGGTTCGGGGTCAAGACATCGGCGTGTTCACCGGTCTTATGTGCCACGACTATGGTGCCGGCCAGGACCCGGCCGCATCGGGGGTCGAGGGATACCTCGATACCGGTACCGCAGGCAGTGTTGTGTCGGGTCGGGTGGCGTACACGTTCGGCTTGGAGGGGCCAGCGATCACGGTGGACACGGCGTGTTCGTCGTCGTTAGTGGCGATTCATCTTGCAGTGCAGTCGTTGCGGCAGGGTGAGTGCTCGATGGTGTTGGCCGGTGGAGTGACAGTGATGGCCACGCCGCGTAGTTTTGCCGAGTTCTCCCGGCAGCGCGCGCTTGCGCCGGATGGTCGGTGTAAGTCTTTTGCGGCTGGTGCTGATGGGACGTCAGGGTCTGAGGGTGTTGGGGTGTTGTTGCTGGAGCGGTTGTCGGTTGCTCGAAAATTGGGGCATCCGGTGTTGGCGGTGGTGCGGGGTTGTGCGGTGAATCAGGATGGTGCGTCGAATGGGTTGACTGCGCCGAATGGTCCGTCG
>JBOHFG010000393.1:0-21887 GCA_050699575.1 Pseudonocardiaceae bacterium | reverse complement strand
TCGCGCCCGGAGCCGACGGCGAGTATGTCTTCGGGAAGCTCCCCGAGCCCGCAGCGGCCGCGGAGATCGGCCAGGCATGGATGCGGATGCTGACCCTACAGCTCGGGATCCTGCTCAAGCCCTACCTGCTACTGCCCGCAGCCGCCTAATGGGGCTCGGCGTCCGAGTCAAGGCCGACTTGGACGCCGTTCTCGCGTTCCTACTGGAGGCGTGCGTGCAGCCAGCTGTACCAGCTGTCAACGCCAGCGCCGGTGGTCGCGGACAACTGCAGCACCTCGACGCCCGGGTTCGCCCGGCGGGCTCCATCCAGGAAGTCAGCGACGTCGAAATCGACATAGGGCAACAGATCGATCTTGTTGAGCAATACCAGGTCGGCAGCGCGGAACATCTGCGGGTACTTCCGGGGCTTCTCCGCGCCCTCGGTGACCGAGGTGATGACCACCCGGGCCCGCTCCCCGAGGTCGAACAACGCCGGGCAGACCAGGTTGCCGACGTTCTCGACCAACACCACCGAGCGGTCCGGCGGGTTGAGCGTCCGTAGCCCACCAGCCAGCATCTGAGCGTCGAGATGGCAACCCGACCCGGTGTTGATCTGCACTGCCGGTGCACCGGTGGCCCGGATCCGGTCAGCGTCAAGCACCGTCTCCTGATCACCCTCGACCACCGATATCGGCAGCTCGGCGCCCAGTTCCCGGATAGTGCGCTCCAGCAGCGTGGTCTTCCCCGCGCCGGGTGAGCTCATCAGGTTCACCGCAAGGATGTCGTGCTCGGCCAACCACTTGCGGTTGAGCTCGGCGAGCGCGTCATTGCGGGCCAGCACCGCCTGCTCGAGCGTGACTGTCCGGGTCTCGGGGTGGCCGTGACCGTGACCATGGCCATGTTCGTGGCCGTGCCCGTGTTCGTGGCCGTGCCCGTGATCTTCGAGGACGGTCTCGCCAGAGCAGCCACACGTCGCACACATCAGGCCATGACCTCGACTTCCCGGATCGTGAGTTCTTCTCCCGCGAGGAGCTCCCGGTTCGCGCTGCCACACTCGCACAGCACGAGCAGGTCATTCAGCGCGAACTCGGCACCGCAGTCCCGGCAGCGGGCCTTCCCCGTGGGTTGGATGATCTCCAATGCAGCTCCCTCTAGGGTGGTGCCCGCGGTCACCAGATCGAAGCAGAACCGGACCGAGTCAGTCGCCACGCCGGAGAGCGTGCCGATCTCCAGGCAAACCCGTCGCACCGGAACGTCGCCCATCCGGTCGTATACCGCCTGGACCACGCTCTGGGTGATCGACATCTCATGCACAAAGCACTCTCCTCGGCTGGGCACCAGTGCAGTCCCCTGCGGGGATCTTGTCAAGGGCGAGAGAATCCTCTGGTGCAACACTGTATCCGAGTTGAGGTGCGGGTCGAGGGTGTCGTCCAGGGCGTGGGGTTCCGGCCCTACGTGCACGGTCTCGCGCACCGGCTGGGCCTGTCCGGCCGCGTCGGCAACGACACCGCCGGGGTCTTCCTGGAGGTCGAGGGAGCTGAGCACGCAGTCAGCGAGTTCCTCGCGACGTTACCGGCGCAGGCCCCGCCACTGGCCGTCATCGAGCAGGTGCGCACCAGGCCGCTGACGCCCACCGGGGAGCCGGGTTTCCACATCGTGTCCAGCAATGCCGCCGGCCGGCGGGACACCCCGGTCTCAGCGGACAGCGCGACCTGCGCGGACTGCCTCCGCGAGCTGGGCGATCCCACTGACCGCCGCGTCGACTACCCGTTCATCAACTGCACCAACTGCGGTCCGCGATTCACCATCGTGCGCGACGTGCCCTACGACCGGCCCTTCACCACGATGGCGCCGTTCGAGATGTGCCAGGCCTGCGCCCTTGAATACCACGATCCCACCGACCGGCGTTTCCACGCTCAACCCGTGTGCTGCCCGGCCTGCGGGCCCCGGCTGCGGCTGCTCGACGCCGGCGGCACCGAATTGCCTGGTGACCCGTTGACGGCGGCTGCGGCGCTGTTGACCAGTGGGGGCGTGCTGGCGGTCAAGGGGCTCGGTGGCTTCCACATGTCAGCGGTGGCCTCCGACGCTGCCGCGACCGCTCTGTTGCGCGCGCGGAAACACCGCGAGGACAAGCCGTTCGCGGTCATGGTGGCCGATCTGGGCACTGCCCACGAGCTCTGCGTGATCGACCCGGTGGGGGAGCGGGTGCTCTCCGGACGCCGTCGGCCCGTGGTGCTCCTGCCGCGCCGGCCGGACGCGCCCGGTGTTGCACCCGCCGTCGCACCCGGCAATCGCAGCCTGGGGCTGATGCTGCCCTACACCCCGCTGCACCATCTGCTGCTCCGCGCTACCGCCGCTCCCATCGTGCTGACCAGCGGTAACATATCCGACGAGCCGATCGCCTACCAGGACGACGACGCGCGCCGGCGGCTGACTGGGATCGCGGATGCCTTCTTGACGCATGACCGCGCGATCCATATGCGCACCGACGACTCGGTGGTGCGGGTGTTCCGCGGTACCGAACTGCCGGTGCGCCGGGCCCGCGGTTATGCACCCGAACCGCTGACCCTCATCCGGCCGGTGCCCCGGCCGATTCTCGGCTGCGGCGCAGAGCTCAAGAGCACCTTCTGCCTGGCCCGCGGACGGCATGCGTTCCTGTCTCACCACATCGGTGATCTGGAGAACTACGAGACCCTGCGCTCGTTCACCGAGGGCATCACGCACTTCGGGCGGCTGTTTGACGTGGTGCCGGAGGTGGTCGCGCACGACCTGCACCCGGAGTACCTGTCCACCAAGTACGCCCTGGAGCTGGCTGACGTCGAGACCATCGGGGTGCAGCACCACCACGCGCACATCGCATCCTGCCTGGCCGATAATGGTGCCGTCGGCCCGGTGCTCGGCGTGGCTTTCGACGGGTTGGGCTACGGCAGTGACGGCACCTTGTGGGGTGGTGAGTTCCTGCTGGCCGATCTGACCGGGTTCCAGCGGTTGGCGCACCTGGTTCCGGTCCCGATGCCGGGCGGTGCCGCGGCCATCCGGCAACCCTGGCGAATGGCCGCGGCCTACCTCGGCCCGGACGCCCCGGAAGAGCTGGTGCATCGCAACGCCGAGCACTGGGACGTGGTACTGGCGATGGTCGCCCGGCAGGTCAATGCCCCGCTGACGTCGAGCGCCGGGCGGCTGTTCGACGCTGTTGCGGCGATCCTCGGGGTCCGTGACTTGATCAACTACGAGGGCCAGGCCGCGGTGGAGCTCGAGCAGCGAGCCGACCTCACCGAGCAGGGCAGCTACCCGGCCGCGGTGACCGAGGGGCCGGCGCTGCACCTGCACGGCGTGGATCTGGTACGCGCCGTGGTGGCCGACCTGCGAGCTGGGGTGCCTCGGGAGGTGATTGCCACCCGGTTTCATCACGGTGTCGCCGATGCGATCGTCCGGGTCTGCCTGATGCTGCGGGAAACCACCGGGGTGGGCGTCGCTGCCCTCTCTGGTGGGGTGTTTCAGAACGTGCTGTTGTTGGAGCGCACCGTGGCGGGTCTGGAACACACCGGTTTCCGGGTGCTCACCCATTCCCGGGTGCCACCCAACGACGGTGGAATCAGTCTCGGTCAGGTAGTCATCGCCGCGGCGACGAGCCAGTTACTCCCGTTCGGACGCGGATGCGTACGTGACCGATGACTGGCGGTAGTGCTCCCGGTCTCTGTCACGCTTGGTTTTCCAGACAAGACCGACAATTCCTATCGTAGTGCAGACCAATCCTATGATGAGCAGGATGGTCGCCAGTGTCAGGGTCTGGATTACAGCTCCCATGTGATGTCCTCTCGTGTCTATGATGTGCAAGTTGAGCGATGGTGTGAACCTTTCGGAGTAGCTAGGCGGTCCCCTCAGAGGGCCTGATGGAGCGTCGTTGGCCGCCGGGAGAGAACGTGCGGCGTTCTCGGCTTTGCCGCGCGTCCTCAACGAGTTGCGTATCGATCTCGTGTAACCGCTCAGTCGGCACGAGGTCGGTGACGAAGGCGGGGATGCTCCGCGCCAAGAACGTCTGGGCCAGGCCGGGTGTGCGGAGCAGCGTGGTCTGCTGCCGGTCCAACAGTCGCATCGCCTGGCGGATCTGGTGGTCGATCCCGGCCAGCAGGGCCCGGTGTCGCCGGGTCCGGTCGGCATGGGAGCGGGCGAGCCGGGGAGCCTCGAATATTGCCGTCCGCCCGCCCGACCACCGCCCGCCGTCGGCGAGATCTTCGAACTTGCGAAGCAGGGCAACTGCTTTCCGGTTCGCGTCGTCGGTGATCTCCTGCAGCCGGCGGTCCAGCTCATCGGCCCGTTCGCTCTCGACTCGGTACTGTTCGAGCAGTTGGGCTTCAGTTTCGATAATGAGTTCGGTGTGTCGTTGCTTGATTGCGGATCGTAGTGCGGTGAATCGCTGCCGGATTGTGGCGTGGAGTTCTCGATCGCTCATGTCGCCATCCCAGACCGTTCAACAGCATGCTTGCTTCTGTCTGGTTGATGGTGACCGATTTCGCTGGCTACTGCGAGGCGGGAAGATTTCGCGCGGGTGAACAACGAGCAGTAAAGTCTGGAGTAACGCTGGCCATGTAACACTCCGGTGCAAGGGCCGATTATTATTGTGTTCCCGCTGACCCCATCTGGGGAGATCGGGGAACTGGAGTGCCTCGGCTGCGGCATCTGCGCCGCGCGGCCCTGGTTCCCCACTGCGGCCCCGGGCCCGCCGGCCCTCCCCCGTCGGCGGCCCGGGGCCGTGGCCCCTCCGGACTGTTCGCCGGCTCACCCGACGACGTAATCGAGCGTCAACCGGGCAGTAACAGCCGTCGCCGATGCTCGAGGGTGCCTGTGGCTCCGGCTGCCACGGCCACCCGACCAGCATCCGGAGGACCGGTATGCACAGCACAACCCGCTTCCTGCAGGGGATCTACCCGTTCGAGGGTCAGGGGATGGACAAGGTCGTGCCCCTGCACCCCGACCTCCGCTACCGGGTACCGATGGGCGTGATCACTCAGCCGCTTTACTTCCGCGGCGGCAACAGCACCGACGAGCTGATCATTGTGGTGCTGGTCCTGGACGGGGCGCCGGTGCGGTACTTCCCGATCGGTGCCCGCGCCGGCACCCACGTTCCGCTGCGCGTGGTGGAGAACCTGGAGGACGAAACGACGGTCGAGCTGCACCTGGCCGCGCCGGAGGGGCTCACCGGGACCGTCGTGGTCGATCTCGGCCTGGTGGAGGTCTGAGATGGCGGCCGTGCCGCGCCGGGAGCTGGTGGTGATTGGCAACGGGATGGCGGGTGCCCGCGTCGTCGAGGAGATCCTGGCCCGCGGCGGCGGCGAGCAGTTCCGGATCACGGTGTTCGGCGACGAGCCGTACGGTAACTACAACCGGATCATGCTGTCCGGCGTGCTGGCCGACGGTGGGTCTGACCACGAGGAGATCTTCCTCAATCCGCTGGACTGGTACGGCGAGAACGGGATTACCCTCTGGGCTGGCGTGCGGGTGGTGCGGGTCGACCGGTTTGCCCGCATCGTGTTCGCCGACGACGGCTCGATCATGCGGTACGACAAATTGATCATCGCTACCGGCAGCCGGACGTTCTTTCCGCCCCTGGACGGCATGTGGGTGGATGACCGCACCCTCACCCCGGGCGTCTTCGGCTTCCGCACCCTGGATGACACCACCGCGATGGTCGGCTACGCCCGGGGACGGCGCTCTGCCGTGGTGATCGGCGGTGGGCTGCTCGGGTTGGAGGCCGCCCACGGCCTGCAGCAGCACGGGCTGGCGGTGCACGTCGTGCAGTCCGGGCCGGTGCTGATGAACCAGCAGCTCGACGCCGAGGCCGGCGCCATCCTGCGCCGCATTGTCGAGCGGCTGGGCATCACCGTGCGCACCGGGGCGCGCACCACCACGATCCGCAGCAATGGCTCGGTGACCGGGGTGGGGTTCGCCGACGGCAGCGGGATCGACTGCGAGATGGTCGTGGTCACCGCGGGCATCCGGCCCAATGTCGGGCTCGGTGTGATCTGTGGCTTGACCGTGGAGCGGGCCATCGTCACCGACGACCAAATGCGCACCGCGGACGACCCGGACATCTACGCCGTCGGCGAGTGCGCCCAGCACCGCGGCGAGGTATACGGGCTGGTCGCGCCGCTGTGGGAGCAGGCAAGCGTGCTGGCTGACCACATCACCGGCGCTAACCCGCACGCCGCCTACCACGGCTCACGCAACGCCACCAAGCTCAAGGTGGCTGGGGTGGGGGTGGCCTCGATGGGCATCAAGCACCCGGAGCGTGCGGACGACGAGTTCGTCCGCATCTGCGAGCCGCGCCGTGGCGTTTACAAGAGCATCGTGGTGCGCGACGGCAAACTGGTCGGGGCCACCCTGCTCGGTGACATCGGCAAGGTCGCGTTCCTCACCCAGGCGTTCGACCGGGCCCTGCCGCTGCCCGAGGAGCGCGTCGAGCTGTTGTTCGAGCTGGCCGCGCCGGACAACAAGCAGGGCGCGGCCGAGATGGGGGACAGCGTCCAGGTCTGCAACTGCAACGGGGTGAGCAAGGGAGACCTGGTGGGCTGCGTCCGAGCTGGCACCACCAGCGTCGCCGGGGTGATGGCCGCGACCCGCGCCGGCAAGGGTTGCGGTGCCTGCAAGGAACTGGTGCACGACATCGTGGAGTGGGCCGCCGGCAGCGAGCTGGCGCAGGACCTGAGTGCGCGGTGGTACGTCCCGACGATCCCGTTGGACAAGCCGGAGCTGATCGCCGAGATCCGGCATCGGGGGCTGCGGTCGGTCTCCGCGGTGTTCGCCGAGCTGGCCCCGAACGGCGAGGACGCCGCCAGCAAGATGGCACTCGCCTCGCTGCTGCGGATGCTCTGGGGCCAGGAGTACGTCGATGAGCGGGATGCCCGGTTCATCAACGACCGGGTGCACGGCAACATCCAGCGCGACGGCACCTTCTCGGTGGTCCCGCGGATCTCCGGCGGGGTCACCACTGCAGACCAGCTGCGCCGGATCGCCGACGTCGCGGACCGCTACGCCATCCCGATGATCAAAATCACTGGTGGTCAGCGGATCGACCTGTTGGGCGTGCCCAAGGAGGACCTGCCCGCCGTGTGGGCGGACCTCGACATGCCCTCGGGATACGCCTACGGCAAGAGCTTCCGCACCGTGAAGACCTGCGTCGGCACCGAGTTCTGCCGCTTCGGCCTCGGCGACTCCACCCGGTTGGGCATCGACCTGGAGGAGCGCTACAAGGGCCTGGAGAGCCCGGCGAAGCTGAAGCTGGCCGTCGCCGGGTGCCCACGCAACTGCTCCGAAGCGCTGGTCAAGGATCTTGGTCTGGTGGCGGTCGGTGAGGGTCAGTGGGACCTCTACGTCGGGGGTGCCGCCGGGGCATCGGTCCGCAAGGGCGACGTGCTGGCCCGGGTGGGCAGCCACGACGAGGCGCTGCGGCTGGCCGGGGTGTTCATGCAGTACTACCGGGAGAACGCGGGGTGGCTGGAGCGCACCTACGATTTCGTGCCACGCATTGGCATCGACGAGTTGAGGGCGATCCTGGTGGACGACCGGGGCGGTGTCGTGGCCGAGCTGGAGACCCGGATGCAGGAGTCCCTGGACGCCTACCGGGATCCCTGGTTGGAGGGCCGCGAACCGGTTACCACCGGCCAGTTCGCCGACGCGCTGCCCCTGATCCCGCTGCCCCAGGTGCCGGTCCGGTGACCGCCGGAGAGTGCTACCTGGGCCCGGTCGAGCAGATCCCCCTCGGCGAGGGTCGCGCCTTCGCCGTGGCCGGCGAGCAAGTCGCGGTGTTCCGCACCCGGTCCGGCGAGCTGTGGGCGACCGGCGCGGTGTGCCCGCACGCGGGTGGTCCGCTGGCCGACGGGCAGATCGACCACCACCGGGTGCTCTGCCCGCTGCACGGCCATGCCTTCACCCTGGCCGACGGATCGTGCTCCACCGGGGACTACGTCGTGCGGACCTACCCAGTGTGGGAGGAGCACGGCCAGATCGCGCTCGAGCTGCCTTGTACTACTGAGCTAGCTAGCCGAGGCCCGGCACGCGCACACCCTTCGGTGGCACGGCGGACAGGGTGAGGCAGGCAATCCGGTCGCCCGCTTGCCCCGCCTGGCCCGGACCCGTTGCGGTCTCCGCCGCCTCGTGCACCACGATCGATCCCGGTCCCCGGTCGGTGAAGACGAACGGCACCGTCCTGCGGGACGTGCTAGCGCCCGCCGCGTTAGTGCGCACGTCCAACCAGATCTCGTTGCTTGGGTTTGCGTACTCGGGGTTGGTCGAGGGTGTCTTGGGTGTGGCGGCGGGATCGATCCGGTTCTGGTAGTGCGGCCCAGCTGCCTCAGGTGTGGTGTTACACCGGAAGAGGTGCGCGTGCACCGCATAGCCTCGGTTGGGCAGCAGCCCGGAGACCGTCAACGCTGCGGTGGTGGATTCGCCCGAGGGGGTCAGGGTGGCCATCAGCCGCGCGCCGGCCGGTGCCAAGGCCGGGTTGTAGGTGTCGGTGGGGGACGTCGAGCTCGGCTCGGTGAGCGCACCCTCGCCGTGCAGAGTGATTGCGGAGACTCCGGGCATCCCGGCTCCCTGGTAGGCGCAGGCTGCCGGCAGGACAGCCCCGATGGCGGTGACCATGGCAACCGTGAGCCGCTTGTGCTTCATCAGGGCAGAATGACGCACCCGCATGCTCTTGGCGAGGCGCTTTACTTGCCGTCCGTGACCGGCGCCTACCGTCGCCGGGCAAGGAGTTCGCCAACCGCCGACGGTGTGGCGCCCACTGTTATCCGCTGCTGGTCCCCGGTCGTAAGGTCACGGATGGTCACATAGCCGGCTGACCAGTCCTCCGGTCCGATGATCACGACCACGCACGCCCCTGCTTTGTCTGCGCGTTGGATTTCCTTGCCCAGCTTGCGCAGCTCCAACGGGGTGACCGTGCGGACGTCCGCGCCGCGTAGCGCCTTCGCTACCGAGCGGGCGGCGTCGAGCAACTCAATCCCGGTCGGGATCACCACGGCGTCGACCTCGGGGCGGGACTCAGGGAGCAATCCGTGGGTGTCGAGGAAGTCGAACAACGTCACATCACCCATGCCGAACCCGAACCCCGGGATACGTTGCGCGGAGTACAGCCCGACGAGGTTGTCGTAGCGCCCGCCGCCGAAGAGTGATCGCCGGTTGTCCGGGTGGAGATCGAATACCTCGAACACGGTGGAAGTGTAGTAGTCGAAGCCACGCACGATCAGCGGATCGAACGTGATCAGCTCGCGGGCGCTACTGTTCAGCACCCGCATGAGCTGCGACCGTTCCTTGGCCTCGTCCGGAAGCTCCGCCAGCACCGCCAGGCCGGCGGTCAGCATCTCTGACAGGCGAGCAAACTGTTTGTCGGTCAGGCCGATCTCGGCGGCATTGGCGGCGAGATCGGCCAGCTCGGTCTTCTCCCACCGGTCGACCAGTCTGGCCACCTCGCGAAGTGCCCCGGCCGCAACGCCTACCACGGTGGTCAGCATCGAATCAAGCAGGACCCGGTCACTGACGCGCAAGACCCACATTTCCGGCCTCGCACCGAGGGCAGACATCATATCGTGAATCAGCTCGAAGAATTCGATCTCGCACGCCGGATCGCCCGATCCGAATACATCGACGTTGATCTGCCAGTGCTCGCGCACTCGGCCGCGCTGGGGCCGCTCATAGCGGTGGCAGTTGGGGTGACTGTACCAGCGCACCGGGAACTGGAGCCGGCCCGCGTTGCCCGCGATGATCCGGGCCACCGACGGTGTCATCTCCGGCCGCAGCGCCAGCCGACGGCCGCCCCGGTCGGTGAGCGTGTACAGCTGTTGTTCGACGATCTCCTGCGATGACTTCGCCTCGTAGATCTCCAGCGGCTCCAGGATCGGACCGTCATAGCGCTGGTAGCCGTACCGTTCGATCACCTCGTACAGGCGATGGAACACCTGCGTCCGCACCGACATCTCCGTGGGCAGGAAGTCACGCGTGCCGCGATACGACGCGGTCGGCAAGTACTCGGACATGATCAGGAGCCTAACGACGGCCCGGGTGCTGCCCGAACCCGAGGGCTCGACAGCCGCGCTGGCTACCGTCACGCCTGCTTGCGGACCTGCCACACTCAAACTTCCGCACCACCTACGGGTTAGGTCCGTGTGGAGTCAGCATTGCGCAGTTCGCTAAAGTACATCATATTATCACTAGGGACCAAGGATCCCTACGTCCCGTCCGAGACTGCGCTCGGAAGGAATGGCCCCCTGACGGGGCAGCTCTGGAAACGGGCGCACTCCACTCACCTGGCGTTTCAAGCCAGGTAGGCACACAGCCCTCACCATCCGCGCATTACTTGCGTTTACGCAGGTAGACGGCACGGGCCGATCAGGTCCAGCGGCCGCCTCTCCGATGGGTCGCCCTATGGTCTCCGCGCAGGAGACGAGGTGTTTGCGTCCCTTTTGGCCGGATCTGCGACAGCCAGCGTATGGGATTGTACCGGCAAGCCGGCTGTCTCCCTCAGCTACCGAGGGAGTTGCCTGCGAGCGTGGCACACGGACGCGACATCGACAATTTTTTGTCGATCGGACAATCCCAAGCGCCTAAACAGGGTTTTAGGCAGTTCGCCTACGCAGAGTGCGCTGCACGATCGCGGCAACCCCATCAGGGTCACGCATCACGTCCCACCAGGTGAAGCGAAGCACGGTCCAGCCCAATTCGGGCAAGCCGTTCTGGCGCCAACGGTCACGAAAGACGGCCTCGGGCAGGCCGTGCGGATCCGCTCCGTCGTACTCCAGAGCCACCTTCTCGCGCAGGTAAGCACCGTCGAGGCGAGCCACCAGGGTGCCGTCCGGTGCCCACAGCTGATACTGCGGGATCGGCAACGGGACCCCGCGATCGCGTAACACCAGGCGTCCCGCTGTCTCCAGGATCGACTCCGCCACCCCGTCGGCCTCGTCAAGCCGCTGTCGCGCCACTACGCAGCCGGCACCGCCGCGCCACCGCTCGATGACGGCGCTGACGTCCCCCTTGGTACACAGCCGTCGGCGCAGCGCATCGTCGAGTGCCCATACCGCGCGCAGCCGCTCCAGGCTCGTGGGCAGGTCCGCCAGTGTGCGGGCAACAGAAGTCACCGGCACGCTGTCCCGTCGCTCAACCTCCCCGCAACCGAGTGATCGGGTGTGGAAACGTAGGTCCGGGCGATCACGGCGACGCTGTTCCCGAGCCACTGTCACGTGCTGCACGCGGTCTTCCGGCACCGCGATCTGGTGTATCCGCGCTGCGGTCTGGTGGCTGGGGACCGCACCGACCACGCCCGAGCTGAGCAGCGCAGCCCGAGCCACTACCAACGGCGTCGCCTCAACCCGCCGAGGCAGATAGATTCCGCGCTGGATTCGCCGCAACCGGCCGGACCGCAACGCCGTCAACAGATTGTCGGGATCAACGGAGGCGAGCGCTCGTTCACGCAGCAGCAACCCGTCCGGCTCCAGTAAGTCAACCCACCACTCATGCATGAGTCTCAGTCTGGCGTCCCGCGAACCCGACTCCTACCTCTGGAACTCAGCGCTGTGGATAACCAGCATGCTTGTGGACAACCGCTGCCGGTGAACACCCGTTACGGGCACGCCCAGTTGGTGGCAGTTATGGACACCACAAGGCCGGGTTGGCGGTACTTGAAGAGCCACGTACTACAGATTGGGGAACCACAGCGCGATCTCGCGCTTCGCGGAGTCGATCGAGTCGGACCCGTGCACCAGGTTCGATTGGGTCTCTAGCGCGAGGTCGCCGCGGATCGAGCCCGGGGCGGCCTTGTCCACCGGGTCTGTGCCTCCGGCCAGCTGCCGGAAGGCCAGCACTGCCCGCTGCCCTTCCACCACGGCGGCCACCACCGGGGCGGAGGTGATGAACTCCAGAAGGGAATCGAAGAACGGCTTATCCGCGTGCTCGGCGTAGTGCTGCGCGGCCAGCTTGCGGGAGACCATGCGCAGTTCCAGTGCGGCCAAGGTCAGGCCCTTGCGTTCGATCCTGGCGATCACCTCGCCGACCAGGCCACGGCTGACACCATCGGGCTTAACCAGGACCAGGGTGCGCTCACTCACTGCAGCTCGTTCTCCTCAGGCGACAACGTTGACCGGACGCGAGGAGCCTAGCGATCGGCGATTCAGCGATGACCGCGTGGTCAGGTCCGCAGTCGCCGCGCCACCGCCCAGCGCCAGTACAGCAGACAACCCCAGACCAGGACGAACAGCAGGCCCAACCCTCCTAGCGCGGGATGCACGAACCAGCCGGCAACCATCGCCACCTGCAACGTCAGGGCCAGCCCCAAGCCCCACGGGTGGCGCTGCACCCCGGCCGCGACGACCATCGCCAGCGCCAGGCCTGCGGTGTACCAGCCGGCTGGCTCACCCAGCCCGCCGCCGAGCCGGCCGACGACGAGCAGCGCCAGCCCGACGACGATCGCCTCCATCACCAGGATGCCCGCACAGATGCCGCGCAGTCCACGCAGTGGATCTCCCGTGACCGACCGGTCACTCACTGCGGTTCCCGGCCAAATAGGGTACGCGCCTCACCGATCATCGCCACCGAGCCGGTGATCACGACGCCGGTGCCCGAGATACGCTCCGATCCCGGATCGAGCTCCTCGGTCAACGCGATGGCTACCTCGACCGCACCGGGCAGCTGGCCCTCGACGCGCAGCCTAGAATCGCCGAAGACCTCCCGGGCCGCCACGGCGAGGTCATCGACGTCCATCGCGCGCTGCGAGCTACTAGCGGTGACTACGATCTCGTCGACCACCGGCTCCAGCTCCGCAAAGATGCCGAGAGCGTCCTTGTCGCGCATCATGCCCACCACAGCGACCACCCTGTGAAACGCGACATCCTCGCGCAGCGCAGCCGCCAAGGCCCGTGCCCCGTGCGGGTTGTGCGCACCGTCGAGGAAAACCGAGGGCGCCGTGCGGACCCGCTCCAGCCGTCCGGGGGCGGTCACTGTGGCGAAGGCGTCGCGCACTGCATCGGGGTCCAGCGACCGGCTGGCACCCACGCCGAAGAATGCCTCGGCAGCGGCCAGCGCAAGAACGGCGTTGCGCGACTGGTGCGCCCCGTGCAAGGGAAGAAAGACCTGGTCATACACCCCACCAAGACCCTGCAACCGCAGCAGTTGGCCCCCCACGGCGATCTCCCGCTGCAACACTCCGAACTCCATACCCTCTCGCGCCACCGTCGCGCCGACCTCGACGCTGCGGGCCGCGATGACCCGGGCCACCTCGGGCGGCTGCTGCGCGAGCACCGCCACCGAACCGGACTTGATGATCTCGGCTTTCACCGCGGCGATGCCCGCGAGGTCACTGCCCAGATAGTTGACGTGATCCACAGCAACTGGAGTGATCACCGCTATCGCACCGTCGGCGACGTTGGTGGCGTCCCAGCTGCCACCGAGGCCGACCTCCACGACTGCGGCGTCCACCGGAGCGTCGGCGAACGCCGCGAACGCCATCCCGGTCAGCACCTCGAACTTGCTCATCGGCACCGGCGATCCGGCGTCGACCAGCGCCAGGTACGGCTCGATGTCGTGATAGGCCTCGACGTAACGTTGCGGGCTGATCAGCGCCCCGTCCAGGCTGATCCGCTCGGTGACCTGCTGCAGGTGCGGGCTGGTGTAGCGGCCTGTGCGCAGCCCGACCCGGGACAACAACGCATCCAACATCCGAGCCACCGAGGTCTTACCATTCGTGCCAGCAATGTGCAGCACGGGATAGCAACGCTGTGGCAAACCGAGTAGGTCAACCAACGCCGCGATCCGGGCCAGCGACGGTTCGATCCGGTTCTCCGGCCAACGGCGGTTCAGCTCGACCTCGACTGCCTGGAGCGTAGCCAGTCCGCTCTCCACGCTCTGAACCGACGGTTGGGTCATCGCCTGACCCCAGTCCAGCCCGCGACCCCAGTCCAGTCCGCGGTGTCAGGCCGACTTCTCGCGGCGCTCACGGCGGGTGGGCTGTCGGGTCACGATTGTCGGGTTCACATTCTCCCGCACAGTCTGCTCGGTGATGACCACTTTCGCCACATCGGTGCGGCTCGGGATGTCATACATCACCGGCAGCAGCACCTCCTCCATGATGGCGCGAAGCCCACGGGCACCGGTGCCGCGGAGGATGGCCTGATCGGCGATCGCCTCCATTGCGGTAGCGGTGAACTCCAGCTCCACACCGTCCATCTCGAAGAGCTTGCAATACTGCTTCGACAACGCGTTGCGAGGCGTGGTGAGGATCTGCACCAGCGAACATTTGTCCAGGTTCGTCACGCTGGCAATCACCGGAAGCCGACCGATGAATTCCGGGATCAGTCCGAACTTGATCAAATCTTCCGGCATGACGTCAGCAAAGATGTCAGATCCATCGAGATCACTCTTGCACCGCAGCTCGGCACCGAAGCCCAGTCCTCGCTTGCCGATCCGATCCTCGATGATCCGGTCCAGACCGGCGAACGCGCCAGCGACGATGAACAAGACGTTCGTCGTATCGATCTGGATGAACTCCTGGTGTGGGTGCTTGCGGCCACCCTGCGGTGGAACGCTGGCGGTGGTGCCCTCCAAGATCTTCAGCAGTGCCTGCTGAACCCCCTCACCGGAGACGTCCCGGGTAATCGACGGGTTCTCCGACTTCCGAGCGATCTTGTCGACCTCGTCGATGTAGATGATGCCGGTCTCGGCTCGCTTAACGTCATAATCAGCAGCCTGGATCAGCTTGAGCAGGATGTTCTCCACGTCCTCGCCGACGTAGCCGGCTTCGGTGAGGGCGGTAGCATCAGCGATGGCGAAGGGGACATTGAGCAACTTTGCCAGGGTCTGCGCCAGGTAGGTCTTTCCGCACCCGGTTGGGCCGAGCATCAGGATGTTCGACTTGGCCAGCTCGATCTCGTCGTCACGACCCTTCTCGCCGGCCTGGATACGTTTGTAATGGTTGTACACCGCAACTGACAGCGTGCGCTTGGCGTCGTCCTGGCCGATGACGTACGCCTCGAGGAAGTCATGGATCTCGCTGGGTTTGGGCAGTTCGTCGAGTTTGACGTCGCCCGCGTCGACCAGCTCCTCCTCAATGATCTCGTTGCACAGGTCGATGCACTCGTCACAGATGTACACGCCGGGACCGGCGATGAGCTTCTTGACCTGCTTTTGACTCTTCCCGCAGAAGGAACACTTCAACAGGTCGCCGCCGTCACCGATCCGTGCCATGGGTGCTGGCCTCTCGTCCTTCCCGGCGCGTGGTGTGCAGCGCGCCTGGCTGCGTGTGCTTGACGGTACCCGTCCGACCCCGCCAGGGGGAGAATCAGCTTTCCTGACATTGACCAGCTGGCTTGGCTCCGCCGCTCGCTCGGCGTGTCGCCCTACGCAGGGTCACGTTCGAACGGCAGAGAGTTTCCTGATCTGAGTGATCTCGTCAATGATCCCGTACTCTTTGGCCTCGACAGAGGTCAAGATTTTGTCCCGATCGATGTCGGCACGGATCCGCTCCTCGGTCTGGCCGGTGTGGTGCGCCAGCGTTGACTCCAGCAGTCGGCGCATCCGCTGAATCTCGGCAGCCTGGATCTCCAAGTCCGAGACCTGCCCGTACACACCCTCAGTGGCCGGCTGGTGGATGAGGATCTGCGCGTTGGGAACCGCCATCCGCTTGCCTGGGGTGCCGGCGGCGAGCAACACCGCGGCCGCCGAGGCAGCCTGACCGAGACAGACCGTCTGGATCTGCGGCCGGATGAACTGCATCGTGTCGTAGATTGCCGTCATCGCGGTGAACGACCCGCCCGGAGAGTTGATGTACATCCAGATGTCACGGTCCGGATCGGCGGACTCCAACACCAACAACTGCGCCATGGTGTCGTTGGCCGAGGTGTTGTTGATCTGTTCGCCGAGGAAGATGATGCGCTCCTCGAACAGCTTGTTATAGGGGTTGGACTCCTTGATCCCGTAGCTGGTGCGCTCGATGAAGGAGGGCAGGACGTAACGCGACTGTGGCATCTGATCGTGGGGCATGACGCCTCCGGGCTCGTGGTTCATCGGAGCTCCTCGAAACTCAGCGGTTCGGATCGGTCAACTGATCGTCGCGGGTCAGGACATGGTCGACAAAACCGTAGTCGCGGGCCTGTTCCGCGGTGAACCAGCGATCACGGTCGGCATCGGCGATGATCCGCTCCACCGGCTGGCCGGTCTGCTCGGCGGTGAGCTCCGCCATCTCGCGCTTGGTACTAGTCAGCATGTCGGCCTGGATCGCGATATCCGCCGCGGTGCCGGACACGCCGGCCGATGGCTGGTGCATGAGGATCCGGGCGTGCGGGAGGGCGTATCGCTTGCCGCGGGTGCCCGCGGACAGCAGGAACTGCCCCATGGAGGCGGCCAGGCCCATCGCATAGGTCGCCACGTCGGGTTTGATCAGTTGCATGGTGTCGTAGATGGCCATCCCCGCGGTCACGGACCCGCCTGGCGACATGATGTAGAGCCGGATGTCCTGCTTGGGGTCCTCTGCCTCCAGCAGCAAGAGCTGGGGGACGATCTGCCTGGCGATGTCGTCGTCGACCTGGGAACTGAGCAGGATGATGCGCTCGCGCAGCAGACGCTCAGACACCGAGTCGGTCAGGTTGAGGCCAGCGGTGCCGCCCCGCATCGCGGGGGCGTCGCGCAGCGGCACGGCCGAGGCGATGTGGTGGGAGGTCACGTGTGCCTGCCTTCTGTCGTCCGGTTCACGTCCGGTGAGTGAAGGTCCGACTCGGAGATCAATCCCGAACTACCGGACTCTCCCGACCTTAACGAAGGTGACGACCGACTACGGCCTGGCGCGCCCGTCGTTCGCTCAGAGCGTTACATGTCGCCGGGCTCGACTGCGACTTGTTACCCGGTCGACTCAACCAAGGCCTCGACATCGACCGGGTTTCCGGTGGAGTCCGTGACAGTAGCCTGGCGGACCACGGTGGCCAGCGCCTTGCCACGACGGACGTCGGCGTACATGGCGCCCAACTCGCCGGCTTCCTGAGCTTGCCGGGCGTACTCGTTGGGGCTCATGCCGTGACGTTGCGCCTGGTAGACGATGCGCTCGCTGAGCTCACTGTCGGTGACCGAAAGCTGCTCGGCGTCGGCGATCGCGTCGAGCAGGAGCTGGGCGCTGACCGTCTCCTGCGCGGCCTTGCGCAGGTCGACCTCGAAATCCTCCGCGGTGTGGCCCTGCTGGTCCAGCCACTGGCCGAGGCGCTGCTGGTCATGCTGGAAGGCGTGTAGGGCGTCGTGCTTGCGCGACTCGAACTCAAAGTCGACAATCGACTGCGGCAAGGGAATCTCGGTGGACGCAAGCAGTGCCTGGAGCACTTTGTCCCGGGCCTGCACGCCCTGTTGCATCGCCTTCATCCGGCCCAACCGGGTGCGCAGATCGGCGCGCAGGTCCTCGAGCGTGTCGAACTCGCTGGCAAGCTGAGCGAACTCGTCATCGGCGGCGGGCAACTCGCGCTCTTTCACCGTCTGGATCGTCGCCGTCAGCTCGGCCTGCTTTCCGGCATGTTCCCCGGCGGCCAGCGTTGTGGTGAAGGCCCGTTGCTCGCCCTGTGCGGCCCCGACCAGGGCATCATCAATGCCCTCAACGAGCTCACCGGAGCCGATCTGGTAGGAAAGGTCGGCGGTCGCCAACTCCGGAACCTCCTCGCCGTCGACGGTGGCCGACAGGTTGAGCACCACGAAGTCGCCCTGCTGTACGGGACGCTCGACCGTGGCGACGGTGCCGAAACGCGAACGCAGCCCGTCGAGCTGCTCGTCCACCTCAGCATCGGTCACCGTGACATCGTCGACGGACACCGCGAGCTCGGTGAACGCCGGCATCTCGATCTCCGGCCGGACGTCGACCTCGGCGGTGAACGCGAGGTGGTCCCCGTCCTCGATCTTCGTGACCTCGATCTCCGGCCGGCCGAGTGGGTGAACCTCGCCAGAGGAGACGATCTCGGCATACTTGGCTGACACTGCCCCACTGACCACCTCCTCGAGCACCGCACTGCGGCCCAGTCGCTGCTCCAGAACCCGAGCCGGCGCCTTGCCCGGCCGGAAGCCCGGGATGGTGACCTGCTTGGCGATCTTCTTGTACGCGCGGTCGAAGTCGGGCTTCAACTCATCGAACGGCACCTCGACGTTGATCTTCACCCGCGTCGGGCTGAGCTGTTCGACGGTGCTCTTCACGGACTACTCCTCAGAGAATGATTGGGAACGCGCCGGCTGAGCCGTCGCCGCAGGACAGGAGGTGTGCGCCAAGTCTAGGCTGCGGACTCCGATCCAGCTGCTGGGGGCGCCTCGTCGGGCAGGAGCATCCCTGCGGCTACGTCCGGATACTTCCCCGGGGTGACCGGGAAGAGGCCTTCATCAGCTCGGTCAACTCACGTACCGGCTTGCTGCGCTGCCACGGAGCCAGCGTTCCCAGCAGCTCGGTGATGCGTTGGTTGAGGCGTAGCGACGTGTAGGTCGCGGTGCGCGTGACAACCTTGCCCATGACCAGACAGGCTTCGGCGATCTCGCCTTTCTGGACGAGCGCCTCGCCGTGAAAGAGCATTCTAAAAAAATAGTTGTGCACATCGGCCGGATCCGAGATTGCGAGCGACTTCGTGACCGTTTCCAGCGCGCGGTCCGGATCGCGAAGTCGCAAAGCGCAGTAACTCGTCGTTCCCCAGAAGACTGACTCGTCATAGACGTACACCCACCGGGGATCGCCGGCGTGATCGATCCCGGCAACCGCCTCCCGGACGGTGTCTAGGGCTCGGTGGCAGGCGTCAGCCTGCTGGTCGCCTGCGAAAGCGCGCGCCGCTATATCGGCCGCATACGCCTGCGTTCGCAAGTTACCAGTCCGCGCAGCCCACGACTGAGCGACGATCGCGTGGTCTATGCCGACCCGCGCCTTGCCCTGACAGGTGGCAAGGTAGCTCATCGAGACCAAGGCCAAAGTGACCAGCTCGATGTTCTGGGCGTCGTGGGCGGCACTGCGGGCCTCGTCGTAGTAGTACTGGGCACTGCGGTAGTCGCCGAGATTGAAACACAGCCAACCGGCCAGCCTCGTCAGTTCGGCATACACCGATATTGCGCATTGCTGAAGCTCGGACGGTGCCGACTTGGCGAGACCCCGCGCAACGTCCCGATGGCCCAGGACACTCCACAGCGTGAGCTGGGGGTCAAGCGCGTTTCCTTGGCGGCGAAGAGCGCTCACCATCCCGGTGCAGTACCGGAGCGTTGACTCGTCGAAGACCGAAGGGTCTTGTAGCACGTGGACGACCCGTTCCTGCTCGCCTGGGTCATCGAACAAGGGTGCCGCGGCGGCCAGCGCGAGCGCCGCGCTGAGCTTGGGCAGCAGCTCGCGGCGGCTCACCGCAGAGCCAAGCCCGTACATCCACATCACGATCACCTGCGCCAGCTCGGCGAAACTGGCCTCCTCCAGCCGCTGCACCAGCACTACCGCATCGCGGGACAGCATGAACGGGGTACCGCTGTTGGCACCGTCGCCTTGCCTGAGAAGATCAGCAAAAGCCGATTCTAGCTGACCCGCGGCCACGGTCCCCCTGGCCGCTGCCAGCGTGCGGCGCGCGCGGTCAACGTGGCGGTAATCAGACTGATCCACCACGAGGTCACTGACACTGCACTCGTAGAGCCGCGCCAGCTTGCCGAGAACGTTGAGCGACGGCTCATGGCCGGTGGCGCTGGGCCAGTTCTCCCAATACGAGAAATTTTTGAGGGTCTTCGGCTCGTCCGGCCAGCGCTGGTTCCATTCCTCAGCGGCCCGCCGTTGGCTCCAGGCATGTGCCAGCCGGAACGCCACCCGGGGATTGACGCGATACCTCACCCGGAAAACCGTGGCCACCTCAACCCAGGTCCGGCCCTCGCTACGAAGATCAGCCGAGAGCCAGACCTGCTCCTGCCTGAGACTGCGCGCCTTGTACTGCACGTGGTTTCTCCGCCCCCATTCGTCGGTGGCTAGACGGTACTCCGATCACGACACCGCAGGTGAGGGCGGCATTCCCGGCTACGCCGGGAAGATCTGCACCCACAGATTACGTCGACACGGACTGGCCCGGTGGTCGAGAACGCGGGCATAGTGATTGACACGGCACCGGGACAGGTGCGAGTCGTGAGATCAGGGCCGAGCCCCCGTACCCGCCCCTCACGTCAAGGCACTCGCCCGTCCCGGTGCCACCCAAGTCGGACAGGTGAGAATGGGGACTGAGTGCGTGGCCGACCGTTCCAGCGCACCCGTACGGCCGTGAGCAACGTGCGGGAAACCCGGTACCGGCTGCTGCTCGAACACTTCGCGGAGCTGGCCAGCCAGCTGAGGGGAGAAAAAACAATAACACCAGCGGAGCTCGAGGAACAGGCGATACGATTACTTGCATGCGCAGTCATGTTGCTGCACCAGCACCGCGTCAACAAACGGGGCCAATGTCGATACTGCGGGTGGACGACCTGGATACGGCGGTTCAGCCACAGACGACCGCAGTGCACGGTGTATCGCAGTCTCTACTACACTACAGGCCAGCGCATAGAAATCGTACGGCAACAGTTGGATGAACGCCGCTGACGGCCTGGCTATCGCCCCGACTCCACGCACCCACCACCGCCGCACCATCCCCAGCGGCGTTCACCTGTAGATCACTCAGCCCAACGGGCCACCGCCCGTGGACCACACCCTGCCCTACCATGGTTTTCGACGTTCATCTCATAGTCGGGGTGGCGGGATTCGAACCCACGGCCCCTCGCTCCCAAAGCCTCGGCAGACCGTGTGCGGTCGTGTGAGGGAGATAGTTCACCTGCACCGACGCGGTGGTGGAGGTTGCCTGGGATGGCTGCCGTGGTCAGTCGTTGCTACACGGCTGCTACACGGTCGACCGCGGCGATGTCTACGGCTGCGGACTACGCGCTGGCCGGGACTAGCCGTGCGCAGACGGCGCGGACCAGGCGCAGGACCTGGTGTCCTGCTGGCTGAGGAAGTGAGATCAGGAGGCGCACCCGCCTCCTGAGTGAACGGCCGAGGGCTGGTGTTGCGAGCACCTGCCCACGGCCTTGATCCCCAACCCTGGATAGGAGGGGTGGAGACCCGATGCCAGACCCTACGCAGTTCGACCCGGACCTCCTGCGGGTGGCTCTGGATCAGGGTGAGGTGGTGGAGCTGGACGGCGGCACGCTGGTTCTCGATGGGCAGGAGTCCCCGAGTGTGGTGCTCCGGCTTGCGCCCTGGCGTGCTCGGTCGGTGGCCCGGGTGCTGGCGGAGTGGTCGTCGGTGTCGCGGATCTTCAACCGCTCAGCTCGGCCGCACCTGGACGAGCTGGAGCTGTCGCGGACGCTGGAACTGGCCGCGTCCGCGTTGGGTGATGGCGACAAACCGATCCTGCGGTCCCCTCGCGGCACCCGCGCCATCCCCAACCGGCAACGCTTGGCCGCCGTGGCGGTCCTCGGTGAGCGGGAGGCGCAGTTGTCGGCGGTGCAGCGCCTAGCCCTGGTCGACGCCGCCGCGTGGTGGCTCTCGGAACCCAACGGTGGCGAGGAACTCGCTTATGCCCTGCTCGCTGCGACCTGTTCGGCGGAGGTCACGACGGAACATGTCTACCTCGCCCTGATCACTCCGTCCGACGAACCAGGCGATTACGGCGAGGGCCTTTCCTCGTAGCTGTTGGTTCTGCGCGGATCCAACCACGCATCATCTACTTGGCGCTCCGGGCGGGGGTTATTGCCCTCCTTTTAGCGGGAGGCCTTCGTGCCATCCCGTCGACCTGGCGCCAGCCCTGCCGCGCCGGGTCAAGGGGGCACTTTCGGCTGGGCGGAGGATTCCTCGGGTCTGCCCCCTTGACGCGGTGTGGTAGCCCTTGTGGAGGTCGACGGGATGGCACGACGGCCGCACGCGGACCGCAGCGTTG
>JBOHFG010000392.1:0-31347 GCA_050699575.1 Pseudonocardiaceae bacterium | reverse complement strand
CACCATGGCCGAGCACGCCGAGGAGGCGGCCCGGCTCGGTGCCGGGCCGAACGCCTACCGGTTCCGGTTGGTCAACGCGCTGCTCGGCGCGGTGCAGACCGAGGTGATCCTGTCGGACATGACCGGCGAGCAGATGAGCGCGGCCTGCCGCCAGCAGTTTGTCACCGCCGGGGTCGCCGGTGATCCGGCCGGACGCTGGGGTTCTTGCTGTGGCAGACGCTGCGGGTGTGGGCCTGTCGGTAAGGCTCGTGTCATAAAGTACAAGCGACGACCTTCCCGCTGGTCAGCGGGGGCGTGTCTGGACGCTGGAGCTGGCCAGGATGGTCGGCGTGTCCGGCCGTAGGGCACGACGGATCTCACTGAGCCCTGCAGGCGCCGGTGCCGAGGTTGATCACACCGGTCAGGTCGCCGCCGTGACCGACCGGCTCAAGAACGCAGGGTTGGCGACGGTCGAGGAGAACGACACCTCCCGCTGTGACGCTGTCCAGGGCACGGTGTGGGTGCGCGGCGCCGGGCAAGAACTCTGGGATGTCTACGTCGTCGTCGTCGACATCCTCGGGGAGTCCGCCTTGCGACACCGTCTCCGGGCAAGGCGCGCCACGCTCCCGGTAACCAAGCCGGCGATGGTGAGGATGGTGAGAAGGCCACCGCCGGCAAGAGCGTCTGCTGCTGACCATCTCGTTACATGAAGTGCCGCATTGCCGATGGGCTGCGGCACTTCATGTGTTTCGGTAACGTGTTACTCCGGATTGGGGGGTTGGACCTGCAACGGAACCGGAACGCACGCTAAGCCGGTTCGGGGAGGTCAGGGTGGGTGACCGCGGCGGGGGTGCGGGGGTCGTTAACGTGCGTTCCGATTCGTCCGCAGCCCATTTATGATCATGATTGAAGGCAAGGATCGCCTGGTGCCGACGCGTTCGGTGGCCGGGATCTCAGTGTCCGGAACTCGGCAGTATCGGACACGCTACGGTGTGGGCCGTGCCGGTGGAGTTTCTCAGTGATCAAGAAGCGGCCACCTTCGGCCGTTATGGCGACTCGGTGCCGCGGGCCGATCTGGAGCGGTTCTTTTTTCTCGATGACCGCGACCGGGAGCTGGTGGCTGGGCTGCGGGGAGATCACAACCGGATCGGATTCAGTGTTCAACTGGCTACAGTGCGTTATATCGGGAGGTTCCTGGCGGATCCGTTGGACGGGGTACCGACCGAGGCGATCGACTTCCTGGCCGGCCAGTTGCAGGTCGCCGATCCGTCGTGTGTCAAGCGGTACGCGTTGCGGCCCCAGACCCACCGTGAGCATGCGGGGAAGATCCGCACGGCGTTGACGTTGAAGGACTTCGTGCGGGTCGAGGCTGAGCTCGCGGTGTTCGTGGGCAGGCGGGCGTGGGTGACCGAGGACGGGCCGAAAGCGATTTTCTCTGATGCGGTGGGCTGGCTGCGGGAGCGCGATGTGCTGCTGCCCGGGGTGTTGCGGCTGGCGCGGCTGGTGGCGCGGGAGCGGGACGCGGCGACGCGGCGGCTGTGGGAGACGTTGTCCGCAGCGCTGACTGGCGTGAAGACCATGTGCCGAAGAGTACCTCTAGCAAAGTATCGGGCGCCATCAACAGCCCTGGTGTCGAACTCGGCGACATCCGAGCTGTCACCCGCCGCTGGTCAGCGTGACCTGAGGCCCCACCCCCAGCACCGGACCCATTTCACACTCAGGGCAGCGCGTAGCGCCCCCGGGGTTGGCTCGCAAACGACCGTGTGAACCACGTCCACTGTCGCCAGCGGTGGTGTCATCGCGGCGGGGGCGAGGCTCAGACGTCCAACGCCGGTAGATTGGCGTGGCGGATGGTGGGGATGGCCGTGGCGGCGGCCGGGGTCGAGCAGATCAACCAGATCCCCGGCTCGACCCAGAAACTCAACCGCAACGACCTCAGCGGGTGCCACGACCCGACGATCTCCCCGACCGGCGGAAACCTGGTAGCCGAGAACGCCCCGCAGCCCCAGCCGTGCGACCACAAGGGCTGTCGACTGTTCACGGGAACGAGTGATAATGGGTTGTTTCGGGTGGTTTTGTGCGAGTGAAGGTGCGGGTAGCGGCACGGGCGGTGATGCCTGGGTAGCCGCGCGCCCAGTACCCGGTGGGCACCCGCCCGGCCGCTGCATGTTCCGGCGCCTCTTCTCGGGTGAGCGGTCACCAGTACACCCGACGGACGGCAGTGGTCTCGAACCGGTATTATCGAACATGTGTTTGATTCAAGGGGGTTTCCGGGCTCGACCGGAGTGCTACGTCGTTGGCCGCGACGGCGGGTGGGGGGTCGTGGCATGGTCGTGGACATCCCGGTGACCGTTGTCGGGGGTGGGTGGTGATCCGCGCGTACCTCTACGCGCTGGACCCGACCGACGCGCAGGCCGAGGCGTTCCGGTCGCATTGCGGCGCGCAGCGCTATGCCTACAATTTCGGGCTCGCGCTGGTGACGGCGAACCTGGATCAGCGGGCCGCGGAGCGCAGCTACGGTGTCCCCGAGGATCAGCTCACCCCGGCGGTGTCCTGGTCGGCGTTTAGCCTGCGCCGCGCCTGGAACACCGCCAAGCGCGACCTCGCGCCCTGGTGGGTGGATAACTCGAAGGAGGCGTACGCGTCCGGGTGCGCGAACCTGGCCTCCGCGTTAGGCAACTGGAAGATCGGGCGAGCGCGGAGGCCGCGATTCAAGTCGAAGCACCGGGCCCGTCTGACCTGTCGGTTCACCACCGGCGCGTTCGGGCTCGGCGCGGACCGCCGCCACATCCGGCTGCCGGTCATCGGCGCGGTGCGCACCGCCGAGTCGACTCGACAGCTTGCCCGCAAGATCGAGGCAGGGACCGCCCGCATCCGCTCCGCCACGCTGTCTCACCAACGTGGCCGGTGGCACGTGTCGTTATCCGTCGAGGTCCCCGACGTCAAACCCGCGCCGCGCGACGACGGGCGGGTGCTCGGCGTCGGCATCAACAACCTTGCGGTGTTGTCCACCGGCGAACACATACCGAACCCACGGTGTCTTGACGATGCCTTGCGGACGCTGCGCCGTGTGCAACGCACCTGCGCTCGCCGTCGCGGCCCGGACCGCCCGACGCGCACCAAGCCCTCGAACCGGTGGTGCAAGGCACGTGCCCGCGCCGACCGTATCCACACCCAGGTGGCTGAGCAGCGACGGGACCACCTGCATAAGCTCACCACCCGCCTCATCGCCAACTACGACACCATCGTGATCGAGGATCTCGCGGTGGCGAACATGCTGCGCAACCGCCACCTGGCCCGCCACATTGCGGGAGCGTCGTGGGCGGAGCTGCGGCGCCAGTTGGCGTACAAGTCAGCCGCCGCCGGTGTCCGCCTGATGGTGGCCGACCGGTGGTTCGCCTCCAGCAAGACCTGCTCAGGATGTGGTACAGCGAAAGCCAAGCTGGCCCTGTCCGAGCGGACATACGTGTGCCTGACGTGCGGCCTGGTCCTCGACCGCGACGTCAACGCCGCACGGAACCTGGCCGCCCTAGCGGCCAACACCGGCGAGTTGCGCCGGGAGCTGCCCGATGGAAGCGATGTCAGACCGGCCGTGCTCGCACGCCCGGCAGCCGCACCGCCACGGGAAGAGTCGATCACGACTCAACGTCGCCTCCGTGAGGAAGCGACTCGATGAACGTTCTTACACGCTTCATCGAACGGAACGACGCAGTGCGGTACCGGCATCAGCGGGGCACCGACCGTTGTGCTGGAGGTGACGCCGGCTTCCCCGGTGGCCGCGGGCACCACCGAGCGCTGCGGGCAACGGTTACCCCGCCGGCGGTGGGCTCCGTGCAGTTCATGGACGGGAGGGCCACCATCGGGAGCCCGGTGGCCGGCTCGGGCGCTACCGCAACGGTCACCAGACGTTGCCGCCGGGAACGCACTCGCTGACCGCGGTGTTCACTCTCACCGACCCGACAGCTTTGAGCTCATCGATGTCGAACGCGGTGTCCTATGTGGTCAACGCTCCACCGGAACGACGACCACCACCACGGTCAGGGTAGTCCCGAACCGCGCCTTCCAGGGCATCCCGGTGATCCGCCTGGCGAACGTGGCGCCCCGCGGCGCGGCCGGCACCGTCCAGTTCACCGACGCGACCACCGCACTGGGCGCCCTTGTGCCGGTCAGGGGCGGTCAAGCGTTCCTCATCACCACGACGCTGACGACGGGCACGCACACGATCAGCGCAGTGTTCACCCCCACCAACCCGACGGCCCTCGCCCCCTCGACATCATCACCGGTATCGCTGACGGTCCAGCCCCTCTTTGCCGGACTGCGTTTCTGACCACCAGCCAGCTCCGGGGCGTGAGCTTGATTGGTGCACCGGCCCGTAGCCTGGCGTGACCTACCCACCGATGCACCGGGGCATTGGTGGGGGAGCTGGTGAGGAGAGGTCCTTGATGGACGATGACGAAGCGGGCACGATCGGCCGTCGCCTGCGTCAGGTCCGCAAGCGCCGGGACAAGTCGCTGCGGGTGATCGCCGGGTTGGCCGGGATGAAGCGGATGACCCTGTCGCGGATCGAGCGCGGTGAGCGTGCTGTGACCCTGTCGGAGCTCGTGGCGCTGGCGGGCGTGCTGGAGATCGCTCCGAGTGAGCTGACCGCGCTGCCGGTACCCGCTCCGGCCAATGGGCACACCGACTCCACCACCGAGGCGGTGCGCCTGGCCGTGGACGCGGTCGAGGCCAACCACCCCGGCGGGCTGGTGCTGCCGGTGGCGGTGCTGCGGGACCAGGTGGCCCGGATCCATCAGCACCAGCGAGCGTGCCGGTTCACCGAGGTGGCTACCGACCTGCCCGGATTGATCCGCAACCTGCATACCACCCTGGCCACCGGCGCGAACCACACCGAGCTGCTCGACCTGGCCATCTATCTGCACACGCTCGTCACTCGCTTGTGGCTGTGGCACTCGTCCGCGCCCGAAGACCTGATCCGGCGGGTCGTCTTCGTGGCACAACGTCTGGCGCAGGAGGGCGACAAGGTCAGCTCGCTGGCCGTGGCCGAGTACAGCGTGGCCGACGCATTGATCATTGGTGGGGCGCTCGAGCCGGGCCGGGCAAAGCTCGACTCGCTCACCCTGCCGCCGATCACTGCCGGCACTGCGGGGTTCGTCGCCACGGCCACCGGGTGTCACGCTGCGGCCGCCGTGCTGGCTGGCCGGCCGGGCGAGGCGACCGCGCCGATGGAAGCGGCTGTCGAGATAGCCGGGCAGTTCGAGGTGGACTTTCTGTCACCGGTGCCCGAGCCGACCGACGCGGGGACTGACCGGTTCAGGTTCGGCTCGTTGGACGCGGCGACATTGCGGATGTGGGTCGCGTTCGAAACGGGCGAGCCCGACCGGGCCGTGAGCGTTGCTCAGGACAACATCCAGCCGCAGCGTCATCCGCTGCAGGCTCAGGTCCGGTACTGGACGTACTACGGCCGGGCGCTGGCCCGGCTACGGGGACGTCATGACGACGCGGTGCGGGCACTGCGCCGCGCTGAGGCAATCCATCCCCATCGGGTGCAGCGGGATCCGTTCGTCCGTGAGGTGCTCGCCGAGTTGCTCACCCGGACGCGTCGTGACTCCCCCGCCGGGCGGGAGCTGCGCGCGATGGCCTACCGGGCCGGCGTGCCCGAATAGCCCATCTGGGTGACTGGCACATTATTGTGCCCCCCGCTCGTCCCGTCCGGCCACGCTCTGCACTGTCGATCGCTGGTCGCCCCACGGCCAGTTGATCGGCCGCTCGCCCCGGTTGTGCAGTGCTGGGAACGGCCGGGGCGAGCCCCAGACCAGGAACCGGGCAGCGAGGGGCGAGGAGACGTGAGAGATATCGTGATGCAGTCGGGGAACGAGAGTGACCGGCTGGTGGTGGACGCGGTCCGGGTGGCTGCGGCGATCCTGGTGGGTGGGCGGTGAGCGCGCCGGAGCTGGGCACCTCGGAGCGCAGTGCGCGGCCGGCGGGTGACCGCGTCGAGCCTGCCGTCGTCTCTTTGCCCACCGGGGTGTGAGGGCGACTGTGCCCTGTACTGCCCGCAGTGCGTCTATCACGTGGTCCAGTACGCCGTGGAGCGCGGCGAGGATGAAGCGGATCTCCACGATGACGAACCGGAGCCAGGGCCGTGGGGTCGTTTTGTCGGCGAGTGTGGCCACTCACGGATGATCAATCACTGGGGCCATATCGGGCACTGCCCCTGCGACACGCCAAGCGACGCCGAGCCGCCCGATCCCGAACCCGCAGCTTCCGACGGCCTGGCGGCATCTCCCCGCGAGCGAGGCGACAGCGAGGCTCGTGCCATGGACCAGAGGATGACCGGACCGATGCGGTAGGGCATAGTGCCAGGCGACTTCCGGCGAGCTCTCGCCCTCACGGGCTCCCTCGAAACGTACGGCAGTAAGGAAAGCTCTGTGACTGACACGACCATATAACGAGGCCGTCGACTCTGATCGCACTACTCAGGTGCGTAAGCAAGTAGTCGATGATCTTATCGTTGAGGGCACGAACCTGGACGAGGTCTACCACTGCTACACCAGCGTGGTCACCAAGCGGGACGGGAACGGGAGCCCGATCAGCTCGGTGTCTGCGCTGCACCTCCAGGCGCACATGCTGGAACAAGCGGAGATCACTGTCGGGATGAGGATCCTGGAGATCGGCTCCGGCGGGTACAACGCCACGCTGCTGGCCGAGCTCGTTGGTCTGTCCGGCCAGGTCATCATAGTTGACATTGATGAGGACATCACCAACCGAGCTAGCCGTCTGCTCGCCGACGCCGGGTACTCGCGGGTGACTGTCGTGTCGCCGACGCCGAAGACGGGGTACCCGAGTACGCCCCCTACGACCGGATCCTGGTCACCGCAGGTGCGTGGGACATCCCGCCGGCGTGGGTGGCTCAGTTGGCCGAGGGTGGGCGCTTGGTGGTGCTGTTGCAGGTGCGCGGCCTGTCGCGGACGATCGCGTTCGAGCGGGCCGATGGGTGCTTGGTCAGCCGGTTGTCGCGGTTGTTCGGGTTCGTGCCGATGCAGGGCGCCGGGGCGCACCAGGACACGCTGCTGGTGATGCGCGGGGGCGAGGTCACCGTGAGCGCGGTGGCCAGTCAGATCAGCGCTAGTCCGATGCCTGGACGACCCTGTACAGCAGGCCCGGATCACCACCAGCGGGCTGTGCCACGGCTGGGCTGGGGTGTGTCAAACCGTGTGGCACGCCGCCCACGACGCCACAACCCCACAACCCCGGCGCTCGCCGCCCATCTGCCGCGCTTGGCCGAGAACCTGAGCCGCCGAGCTAGCCCCGGCACAGCAGCCGGACCCGGACTCCTGGAAGGCGACGCGGGAACAGCCCTCGCCCTGCACACCGCCGCGTACAACGTCGCGCCGATCTCAGGATGGGACGCATGCCTGCTGATCGACTAATCCGCCAAGCCGCACAAGAAGAAAACGTCGCTGCGATCGAATCTGCTGTCACACAGAACACCGAGCGCGCAGCCCTGAAGGTCTTGACCGGTATGCCGCTGAGGGATGCCGCCATCGCAGCGGGAATGGAACCGGCGGATCTGGCCGAGGCCGTCGAGGTCTACCGGCGGGCCGGACGGCAAGCCCTCGAACAACAGACCGCCTCGGGCTGGTGGCAGCTCTCCATCCAATTCACCGACTGGAGCAACGCCGAACAGGTCGCCGCCGACCACCTTGCGCCGCTGCTGCGGCATGCTGAAGACGAGGGTGCCGTCGCAGCGTGGTGGTTCATGCGGAAACACCCATGCTGGAGGCTGCGGCTCCAACCAGGACCGGCCGGGCGCACGATGAAAGCCGGTCTCGGCGTGGCATTCGATGAGCTCGCGGCCGACGGGCGGATCGAAAGCTGGGCGCCAGGTATCTACGAGGCGGAGACGGCGGCGTTCGGCGGCGACGCGGGCATGGATCTCGCCCACGAACTGTTCTGTGCGGACAGCCGCGCCGTCGTGGATTTGCTCCGCGACGGCGGAAACGGGCTCGGCCGACGCGAGCTGTCGCTGCTGCTGTGCAGCATTCTGATGCGCGCCGCCGGACTGGGCATCCTCGCCTGGACTGCACGCGCTGCCATCCTGGGCCTGCCCGGAGACCACTCACAGGTGATCAGTATTTGAGTAGGTTGGCGTCGTCGACTGAGGCTGAGCGGCGGGTTTTGAAGATGGCCATGATGATGGCCAGCCCCACCACGACCTCGGCGGCTGCTACGACCATCACGAAGAATGCCATGATTTGCCCGTCCAGGGTGCCGTTGATCCTGGAGAAGGTGATCAGGGTCAGGTTCACCGCGTTGAGCATCAGCTCGATGCACATGAACACCACGACCGCGTTGCGGCGCACCAGCACACCGGCCGCGCCGATGGTGAACAGCAACGCCGAGAGCAGCAGGTAATAGGTCGGGGTCACCGGTCCCCCTCTTTGGGTGCGGCGGGTGGCCCGGTGGGGGGCACCGGTCCGCGCACGGCGCGGGCGTTGGGCAGGGTGGGTTGCGCCGGATCGTGCAGGGTACGTCGACCAGGATCCGTGCCGACGCTCGCGACGCTGCGGACGTCGGCGTCCAGGCGGTTGGGGGCGGTGGATTCGAGTAGTTCGGACAGCGACTCCGGGGCCACTGAACCGTCCGGCAGCAGTGCCGGGGTGGCCACCGAGTTGAGAGTGGCGAACACGCCTGGGCCGGGCAGGGGGGAGGGACGGGTGCTGCGGATCCGGGTTTCCACCCGCTCGCGCTGGGTCAGCCTGCCCTGCTTGGCGCGTTCGGTGAAGGTCAGCACCATCGCGCCGACCGCAGCGGTGATCAGCAGCGCTGAGGTGAGCTCGAAGGGGAACAGGTAGTCGGTGTAGAGGATGCGGCCGAGCTGGGCGACGTTGCCGCCGGTGCCGTTGATTGTGGCCAGCCCGGCTGCGGTGACCCCGGCGAAAGCCCGGCCCAGCATCCCCACCAGCAGCACGGCCAACCCGATCCCGCTCAGCGCAGCGGCTACCCGCTGCCCGCGCAGCACCTCGACCACCGAGTCGACGCTTTCCCGGCCCACCAGCATCAGCACGAACAGGAACAGCATCATGATGGCGCCGGTGTAGACGATGATCTGCACGAAACCCAGGAACGGCGCTTGCTGGACCATGTACAGCGCACCCAGGCACAGCATGGTCTGCGCCAGCCACAGTGCCGAGTGCACCGCGTTGCGGGCGAACACCATGGCCAGCCCCCCGCCCAGCGCTAGGGGGCCCAGGATCCAGAATGCGACGGTTTCCCCGAGGCTAACAGTGTCGCCGAGAGACGGCGCGGGAACCGGGGGCGGCTGGGTGAGCAGCACGTTCAGCGGGCTCACCGGTGCTCCTCGCCCACTGCACCCGGGCGCTCCAGCGTCGGGCCCTGCACGTAGTAGTCCTGCTCGGTGTCGCCCAGCAACATCGGGTGCGGGGGTTGCTCCATGCCGGCCAGCAACGGCGCGAGCAGGTCTTCCTTGGTGTAGATGAGGTCCTGGCGGTTGTCGTCGGCCACCTCGTACTCGTTTGTCATGGTCAGCGAGCGGGTCGGGCATGCCTCGACGCACAGGCCACAGCCGATGCACCGCAAGTAGTTGATCTGGTAGATCGCACCGTAGCGTTCCCCGGGCGAGTAGCGGGCTTCCTCGGTGTTGTCCCCGCCCTCGACGTAGATCGCGTCTGCCGGGCAGGCCCAGGCGCACAGCTCGCACCCCACGCATTTCTCCAGCCCGTCCGGGTGCCGGTTGAGCTGGTGGCGGCCGTGGTAACGCGGTGCGGTGATTTTTTTGACCTCGGGGTACTCCTCGGTCACGACCTTGCGAAACATCGTGGAGAAGGTGACCCCGAAACCCTTGACCGGATCAAGCAGTCCCATGGCCGTCCTCCTGCCTCGTCGGTGGCCCACCATTGGCCGACACCGCGGCACCCACGGCAGCCCGCCGGGGCGGCGAGGGCGGCACCACCAGGTCCAACGGAGGCAACGGGTAGTCCGAGCCGGCGGTGGGCACCTCGTGCTCCGCCGAATCGTCCGGTGGTGCGTCGCGTTGCGGCAACAGGAACGCCACGACCAGCAGCATGACCAGGATGACGCCGCCCACCACGAGGATTTCGCGCGGAGTGACCGCGGCGCCGCGCAGCGCTCGGGCGCCGGAAACCAGCACGATCCAGACCAGGCTGCCCGGCACCAGCACCTTCCAGCCCAGCGTCATGAACTGGTCGTACCGCAGACGAGGCAGGGTACCGCGCAACCAGACGAACACGAACACGAACACGAACAGCTTGCCGAGGAACCACAGCGGGCCCCACCAACCGCGGTCCAGCGGCCCGCCGGCCAGCGGCCAGGGAGCGTGCCAGCCGCCGAGGAACAGCGTGGTGGCCATCGCCGAGACGGTGACCATGTTGACGTACTCGGCGAGCATGAACATCGCGAACTTCAGCGAGGAGTACTCGGTGTGGAAACCACCGACCAGCTCCGACTCCGCCTCGGGGAGGTCGAAGGGCGCGCGGTTGGTCTCGCCGACCATCGACACGCAGAACACCGCAAAGCTGGGAAACAGCAGGAACACGAACCACCATTGCCTCGTCTGCGCCTCCACGATGTCCGCGGTGGACAGCGAGCCCGCGTAGAGAACGACCGCGACGATCGACAACCCGAGGGCGATCTCGTAGGAGATCACCTGGGCGGCTGAGCGCAGCGAGCCCAGCAGCGGGTAGGGCGAGCCGGAGGACCAGCCGGACAGCACGATCCCGTACACCCCCAGCGAGGAGCAGGCCAGCACTACGAGCACCCCGACCGGCAGGTCGGTGATCTGCAGCACGGTCCGCTCACCGAAGATCGACACCGTACCGCCGAGCGGGATCACCGAGAACGCGGTGAACGCGGTGATCGCGGAGACCACCGGGGCCAGGGTGTACACCCAGCGGTCAGCCAGGACGGGTTGGATGTCCTCCTTCAACGCCAGCTTGAGCCCATCGGCCAGCGACTGCAGCAGCCCGAAGGGGCCGACCCGATTGGGCCCCGGCCGCTGCTGCATGCGGCCGACCACCCGGCGCTCCAACCAAATGATGAACAAGGTCATGACCATCAGGAACACGAAGATCACGACAACTTTCAGCACCGAGACCCACAGCGGGTCGTCGGCGAGCAATGCCTCGGTGGGCGTCATGACGTGCCTCTCCCGACCGTCGTGGTCTTCCCTGCTGCGCTGCGCACGGTGACCTCGGTGCCGTGCCCGGCACCGAGGTTGCTCCGGACGGTAGCGGGTCCGGAGTTCCCCGGCACCCACACCACACCCGGGGGCAGATCGGCCACCGCGACCGGCAGTGTCACTGAGCCCCGCGCGGTGGACACCGTGACCTGCTCACCCAGGTGTACCCCGAGATCGGTAACGGTGGTCTCGGAGAGCAACGCGACGGCCGGGCGGGCGGTGCCGGCCAGGTGCGGTTCACCGTCCTGCATCGACCCGTTGTCCAGCAACCGGCGCCAGGTGGCCAACACGGCCTTGCCCGCCCCGATCTCCGGCAGCGGTGCCGCGGCCACCTGCGGAAACTTCACCCGCTCACCGGCGTAGCTGCCCAGTGCCATGAGACCGGCCCACGCCGCGGCCGGTGTCTGGGTGAACAGGTCGACGTCCATCTCGACGGCGAGGCTGTCCAACACACGGCAGTCCGGCAGGGCCGCGCCGCTCGTACTGGCACCGGAGGCGCCCAACTCCCGGCGGCGGCCCTCCCAATCGAGGTAGCTGCCGGTCTTCTCCAGCGCGGACGCGATCGGCAGCACGACATTGGCCACTCTGGTCACCGCCGAGGACCGCATCTCCAAGCTCACCACGAATCCGGCCCGGCTCAGCGCCTGCCCGGCCAGCTGCGGGTCCGGCAAGTCAGCGGGGTCCACCCCGCCGATGACCAGCCCGCCCAGCTGCCCGGCCGCCGCGGCCGCCACGATCCCGGCGGTGTCCCGGCCAGGCCGGCTCGGCAGCGTCACTCCCCACGCACGCTCAACCTCGGCGCGGGCCACCGGATCGGTGACCGGTCGACCACCGGGGAGCAGTGTCGGCACCGCCCCGGCGTCCAGGGCACCCCGCTCGCCGGCCCGCCGCGGAATCCAGGCGATCCGCGCGCCGGTGCCCGCCGCCAGCCGGGCCACCGCGGAGTACAGCCCGGGCACCTCCGCGGCACGCTCACCGACCAGCAGTACCGCGCCAGGCGCGCCCAACGCGTCGCGCGTCAAACCGTCCAAAGTGTCCAGCGCGCCGGGCTCCTCGCCGGGCCGCACCCGCAGCAGCGTGCCAAAAGTGCGGCGTACCGCGGGAGTGGTGAACTGGCCGAGGTGCCACACCGGCATGCGGCGGTCGCGGGCGGCGCGACGCAGCCGCAGGTACACGATCGGCGACTCCTCCTCCGGCTCGAAGGCCACGCAGAGCACCGCGGGGGCCGCGCTGAGGTCGTCGTAGGTCACTGCGGCGGTGTCCGGAGTGACGCCGACCACGTGCGCGGTGAGGAAGTCCAGCTCCTCAGCCGAGTGTGGGCGGGCGCGGAAGTCGATGTCGTGGGTAGCCAGCGCGAGGCGGGCGAACTTCGCGTAGGCGTAGGCGTCCTCAATGGTCAGCCGGCCACCGGTGAGCACCCCGACACCAGACGCCTTGGCGGCCAGCAGTCCCGTGGCCGCCGCCTGCAGCGCCTCGGTCCACGACGCCGGCCGCAGCTCACCGGTGGACTCCCGGACCAGCGGGCCGGTGATCCGGTCCTCGGCGCTGGCGTAGGCGAAGGCGAAGCGGCCCTTGTCGCAGTTCCATTCCTGGTTGACCTGCGGGTCGTTTCCGGCCAGCCGGCGCAGCACGATGTCGCGCCGCCAGTCGGTGCGCTGCGCACAGCCGCTGGCGCAGTGCTCGCACGCTCCGCGGGTGGAGACGAGGTCGAAGGGCCGGGACCGGAACCGGTAGGCGGCGCTGGTGAGCGCGCCGACCGGGCAGATCTGGATGGTATTGCCGGAGAAGTAGGACTGGAAGGGCTTGTCCTTGGCCACTCCGACCTGCTGCTGGGAGCCACGTTCGAGCATGTCGATGAACTCGTCCCCGGCGATCTGCTCGGAGAAGCGGGTGCAGCGCGCGCAGAGCACGCAGCGTTCCCGGTCCAGCAGCACCTGGGTGGAGATCGGGATCGGCTTGGTGAAGGTGCGTTTGGTCTCGGTGAACCTCGACTCCGCCCGGCCGTTCGACAGCGCCTGGTTCTGCAGCGGGCACTCGCCGCCCTTGTCACAGATCGGGCAGTCCAGCGGGTGGTTGATCAACAACAGTTCCATGACGCCCTGTTGGGCCTTGTCCGCCACCGCCGAGGTGTGCTGGGTCCGCACGACCATGCCCGCGGCGACCGTCAGGCTGCAGCTGGCCTGCGGTTTGGGCATCGGGCGGCCGCCCAGCTCCACCTCGACCAGGCACTGCCGGCAGGCGGCGACCGGGTCGAGCAGCGGGTGGTCGCAGAACCGCGGCACGGTGATGCCCAGCCGCTCGCAGGCCCGGATCACCAGCTCACCCTGGGGTGCGTCGACCTCGCGGCCGTCGATGGTCAGCCGCACCTGCCCCGCCGGGACTGCTCGGCCGGCTCCTGGCGTGTTGGCGGCCTGCGCTGCCACCGTCATCGGTGCGCCCCTGCCAGCTGGACCGGCTTGGGTTGCTCGGCGCACAGGTCCAGGAACTCCTGCCGGAAGTACTTGATGCCGCTCATGATGGGGCTGGCGGCGCCGTCGCCGAGCGCGCAGAACGACCGGCCGAGGATGTTGTCACAGACGTCCAGCATCGTGTCCACATCGGCTGGGGTGCCCTCGTGGCGGACCATCCGCTGCAGGACCTGGGTCAGCCAGTAGGTCCCTTCCCGGCACGGGGTGCACTTCCCGCAGGACTCGTGGTGATAGAACTCGGTCCACTTCATCACCGCCCACGGCACCCCCACCGACTCGTTGAAGACCATGATCGCGGTGGTGCCCAGCATGGAGCCGGCCGCCGCCGCACCCTCGAAGTCCAAGGCGACGTCCAGGTGCTCGGCGGTGAGCAGCGGGGTGGATGACCCACCTGGGGTCCAGAACTTCAGCGGGCCGCCTTTCATCCCGCCGGCCATCTCCAGCAGCTCGCGCAGCGTGATCCCCAGCGGCGCCTCGTACTGTCCTGGCCGCTGCACGTGCCCGGAGATCGAGTAGATCTTCGGGCCGGGGGATTTCTCGGTGCCCATCGCGCGGAACCAGGCCGACCCGCCGTTGACGATGTAGGGCACGCTGCAGATCGTCTCGACGTTGTTCACCACGGTGGGGGCGGAGTAGAGCCCGGAGGTGGCTGGGAACGGCGGCTTGAGCCGGGGCTGGCCGCGCCGGCCCTCCAACGAGTCGAGCAGCGCGGTCTCCTCACCGCAAATGTAGGCGCCGGCCCCGGCGTGGATCACGATGTCGAGGTCGAAGCCCGAGCCGAGGATGTCCTTGCCCAGGTAACCGGCTTGGTAAGCCTCGTGCACTGCCTGCTGCAACCGGCGGTGGCAGTGCAGCATCTCGCCGCGCACGTAGATGTAGCACTCATGCGCGCGGATCGCGTAGCCGGTGATGATGCAGCCCTCGATCAGCGAGTGCGGGTCGGCCATCATCAGCGGCACGTCCTTGCAGGTGCCCGGCTCGCCCTCGTCGGCGTTGATCACCAGGTACTTGGGTTTGGCCGCCGCTCCGGTGGCCGGCTCACCAGCTTTGGCCTGCGGGATGAAGCTCCACTTCAGGCCGGTGGGAAAGCCGGCCCCGCCCCGTCCTCGCAGGCCGGAGTCCTTGATCAGCTGGATCAGCTGGTCCGGCTGCGCGGCCAGCGCGGTGCGCAGCGCGGTGTAGCCGCCCAGCTGGGTGTAGGTGTCGAGGGTCCAGGACTTCGGCGACAACCACCGCCGGGTCAACACCGGGGTGAGCGTCCGCTCGGTCACAGCTCCTCCTGCGGGGCTGGTCATTTCTTCTCGGCAACGGTCGGTAACGGGGGAGCGGTGTCGGGCATCGCCGGTGCCTGCCAGCCCTTCTCTCGCGCAAGGAAGTTGCCGGCCAGCGTCTCTTGCGACGCCGACGGCCCGTCCACCGCGTCCCGTAGCTGCTGGGGCTCACCGCAGAAGCCGGCTAGCTCCAGCTCGGCGGTCCGCCAGTCGGTCAACGGCGCCCCGCGGGTCGGTGCCGGCGTCTCCCCGCGGCGCAGCGCATCCACCAAGGCCACCGCTGACTCCGGGGTCTGGTTGTCGTAGAACTCGTAGTTCACTTGCAGTACCGGTGCCAGGTCGCAGGCCGCCAGGCACTCGGCGTGCTCCAGGGTGATCGAGCCCTTCGAGCCTGGCGCACCCGCGGTCTCTTCGTGACCGACCCCGAGCCGCTTGCGCAACCTGGCGTAGATTTCGTCGCCGCCCAGCACCGCGCACAACGTGTTGGTGCACACGCTGACCAGGTGCTCACCGCCGGGTTCGCGCTTGTACATGGTGTAGAAGGTGACCACCGCGCTCACCTCGGCGGTGGTGATCCCCAGCTGCTGCGCACAGAACGCGATGCCGGCCTGGCTGACGTATCCCTGCACCCCTTGCACTAGGTGCAGCATGGGCAGCAGCGCCGAGCGGGACTGCGGGTAGCGCGTGATGATCTCCTGCGCCCGCTGCTGGGTCTGCTCGTCGAACACACTGGTATCCACCGCCGCGCTCATCGGTCCACGCCTCCCATCACCGGGTCGATCGACGCCACCGCGGCGATGACGTCGGCCACCAGACCACCCTCGCTCATCGCCGGCATGGACTGCAGGTTGACGAAGCTCGGCTCCCGGACGTGCACCCGCAGCGGCCGAGTCCCCCCATCCGAGACCAGGTGAAAGCCCAGTTCGCCGCGCGGCGACTCCACTGTGGAGTACACCTGCCCCGGGGGCACCGCGAAACCCTCGGTGACCAGCTTGAAGTGATGGATCAGCGACTCCATTGACTGGCCCATGATCTTGCGGACGTGCGCCAGGGAGTTGCCCAGCCCGTCGGAGCCGATGGACAGCTTGGCCGGCCACGCGACCTTGGCGTCGGCCACCATCACCGGGCCGGGTTCCAGCTTGTCCAGGCACTGCGCCACGATCTTGAGTGACTGGTGCATTTCCTCCACCCGCAGTAAGAAGCGGGCGTAGCAGTCCGCGTCGGTGGAGGTGGGGACCTCGAAGTCGTACTCCTCGTAACCGCAGTAGGGCTCGACCTTGCGCAGGTCCCATTCCAGGCCGGCGCAGCGCAGGATCGGGCCGGTGATGCCCAGCTGCAGGCAGCCATCCAGCGGCAGGTAGCCCACCTTCTGCAGCCGCTGCTTCCAGATCGGCTGCCCGGTGAGCAGTTTGTCGATGTCCGGCAGCCGGGAGTCCATGACCTTCAGGAAATCCCGGATCTTGACGTCGTAGTCTTCGGGCAGGTCCTGCGCGACCCCACCGGGCCGGATGAACGCATGGTTCATCCGCAGGCCGGTGAGGAACTCCAGCAGGTGCAGGACTTCTTCGCGCTCGCGGAACCCGGCGGTCATCCCGGTGAGTGCACCGAGCTCCATCCCGCCGGTGGCGATCGCCACCAGGTGCGAGCCGACCCGGTTGAGCTCCATGAGCAGTACCCGGATCACCTGCGCGCGCCGTGGCGCGGTGATCCCCAGCAGCTTCTCGATGGCCAGGCAGTAACCAGTTTCGTTGAACAGCGGTGCCAGGTAGTCCATCCGGGTGACGAAGGTGACGCCCTGGGTCCAGGTCCGGTACTCGCAGTTCTTCTCGATCCCGGTGTGCAGGTAGCCGATCACCGAGCGGGCCTGGGTGACGACCTCCCCCTCCAGCTCCAGGACCAGCCGCAACACCCCGTGCGTGGAGGGGTGCTGCGGCCCCATGTTGACGACGATGCGCTCGTCGTGTTTCCAGTCCTCGATCAGGGTGTCCCAGTCACCGCCGGTGACGGTGTAGACCCGGCCCTCGGTGGTCTCCCGCGCTGTGGCCGCGTAGGGATCTGGCTCAGGCATCAGGAGTACGCCCTCCGCTGGTCCGGCGGGGGGATCTCGGCGCCGCCCTTGTACTCCACCGGGATCCCGCCGAGCGGGTAGTCTTTGCGCTGCGGGTGGCCGTCCCAGTCGTCGGGCATCAGGATGCGGGTCAGCGCCGGGTGGCCGTCGAAGACGATGCCGAACATGTCCCAAGCCTCCCGCTCCTGCCAGTCCGCGGTCGGGTACACCTCGACCACGCTGGGCACGTGGGCGTCCTCGACGTCGACCGCGACCTCCAGCCGGATGCGCCGCCGGAAGGTCATCGAGGTGAGGTGATAGACCGCGTGCAGCCGCTGCGCGACCTCGGTGCCGTAGTCCACCCCGGACACCGAGCTGCACAGCTCGAAACGCAGCGCCGGATCGTCCCGCAGGGTGCGGCACAGCGTCAGCAGGTGCTCCCGGCGCACGTAGTAGGTGATCTCCCCGCGGTCCACGGTGACCTGCTGGATGGCGCCGGCGGGCACCCCACGCTCCTGGAGCGCGGCCAGCAGCTCGTCGGTGAGCTCGTCGAACCAGCCGCCGTAGGGCCGCTGCGCCGGGGCCGGCGCGTGGACCGGCAGCGCCAGCCCGCCATACCCGGAGGTGTCGCCGGAGCCGCGAACCCCGAACATGCCCTGCCTGGCCCGCCCGGAGATCACCCCACCGCGCGCCTCGTGCTCGGCCTGCTCTGCTGGGCTCATCTGCGCCGAGCTGTGCTGGCCGGGCGCAAGGTCCTTACTGTTGTCGGCCATGGCTGTCACTGCTTCCCGGCTCCGGAGCGCTTGGGCGCGTAGCGCACCGACGAGGGCAGCAGCTCGGTGCGCTGGCCGGCTTTCTCCGCGGCCCGCTTCGGGCCCAGCGGCTCGTCCATGATTTTGGCGTGCAGTTTGAGGATCGCGTCGATGAGCATCTCCGGACGCGGTGGGCAACCCGGCAGGTACATGTCCACCGGCACGATGTGGTCCACTCCTTGCACGATCGCGTAGTTGTTGAACATCCCGCCGGTGGAGGCACAGACGCCCATCGCGAGCACCCAGCGGGGCTCGGGCATCTGGTCGTAGATCTGCCGCAGCACCGGAGCCATCTTGTTGCTCACCCGACCGGCAACGATCATCAGATCAGCCTGGCGGGGCGAGGCCCGGAATACCTCCATACCGAACCGGGCCAGATCATAACGGGGCGCTCCGGTGGTCATCATCTCGATCGCGCAGCAGGCCAGCCCGAACGTGGCCGGCCACAGCGACGACTTGCGCGTCCAGTTGACCAGCTTCTCCACACTGGTCAGCAGGATCCCGCTGGGGAGCTTCTCTTCCAGACCCATGATTCAGTTCCAGTCCAGCCCACCGCGCCGCCACACGTAAGCGTAGGCGAAGCCGAGCGTCACAATGAACAGGGCGATCTCCACCAGACCGAACAGACCGAGCGAGTCCGCGGCCACCGCGAACGGGTACAAGAACACCATCTCGATGTCGAACAGGATGAACAACATCGCGGTGAGGTAGTACGCCACCGGCATCCGCCCGGCCCCGGCCACCGGTTGCGGGGAGGGCTCGATGCCGCACTCGTAGCCGTCGAGCTTGGCCCTGTTGTACCGGCGCGGCCCGATGTAGGGGGCGGCGACGACCGAGAAGACCGCAAAGCCCCCCGCCAGCAGGAGCATCAGTACCAGGGGAACGTAGGGCTGCAGCACTCGCGTCCCGTCCTTCCCGTTTGTATGAACGTCCCGTACCCACCCTACGTGCGGGCTCTACCCTACGTGGGGGCCGATCACGCGCAAATCAGGTGTTACCCTCATGCTAAGCCCTGTTGATCAGACACTGGGTGTCAGCCGGGTCATCGCCGTGATCACCCGGTCCATGGTGTCGCCCTCACGGCTGTCGTAGAGGTTGGCCAGCAGCTTGAGCAGGAAGCGCATCAGCGTCGCGCGCTTGAGGCCGTGCCGGGTCGCGGCGCGCATCACGGCCGGGTGGCCGATCAACCGGCTGAACCCGTTGCCCAGCCGGAAATAGCCACCCAACTCTGAGCGCAGCACGGCGGGGTAACGCTGCAGCGCGTGCTCCCGGGCCGCCCCGTCGGGCCGGGCCAAGGCCTGGATCGTGCACTCCGCGGCGAACCGGGCGGACTGCATCGCATAGGCGATGCCCTCGCCGTTGAACGAGTTGACCATCCCGCCGGCGTCCCCGACCAGCAGCAGGCCGCCCCGATAATGCGGGGTGCGGTTGAAGCCCATTGGCAGTGCGGCTCCGGCGATCTTGCCCGCCGCATTGTCCTCGCGAAAGCCCCACTCCTGTGGGGTGCCGTCCAGCCAGGACCGCAGCAGCGCCCGGTAGTCGGTCTTGCCGTACGCCGTGGACGTCGACAGGATCCCCAGGCCGACATTGGACGTCCCGTCGCCCATCCCGAAGATCCACCCGTACCCGGGCAGCAACCTGGGCTGCTGCGGGATGGTGTGATCCCAAAGTTCCAGGTGGCTTTCCAGGAAGTCGTCATGGGTGCGGGGGCTGGTGTAGTAGCGGCGCACCGCGACCCCCATCGGCCGGTCGTTGCGTTTGTCCATCCCCAGGCTGAGCGCCAGGCGCGCGCTGACCCCGTCACAGGCCAGCGTGAGCGGGGCACGGTAGGCCATCGGCTGCTTGTCCGGCCCCTGCCTGCCGGTCACCCCGACGACCCGCCCGGTGCGCTCGTCGGTGATCGCGTCGGTGACCGTGCTGAGCTCGTGGAGCCGGGCGCCGGCCTTCTCGGCGTGGCGCACCAGAATCTCGTCGAAATCCAGCCGCTGGCGCACCGCGCCATAGGGCGGGAAACTGGCCAGGTCAGGCCACGGCAGCTCGATCGTCACTCCACCGCCGACCACCCGCAGGCCCCGGTTGTGCAACCAGCCGGCCTCGGTGCTGGTGTCGATACCCAGGTCGATCAGTTGCTTGACGCCCCGCGGGGTCAGCCCGTCCCCGCACACCTTGTCCCGGGGGAACGTGGACTTCTCCAGGAGCAGCACGTCCAGCCCGGCGCGGGCCAGGTACGCCGCGGCCGTCGAGCCCGCGGGCCCCGCGCCCACCACGATCACATCCGCATCGTTGCCGCTGGCGCCCGCCCGGCTGACCATGCTGCTCCTCGGTTGTTCAGTAGCTCCTGGGGGCTGAGTGTAAGCGCCAGGGGCGTGATGGCTGCCCCGCTGCCTACGCCGATTGGCGGTCACGGTTCACGCACGCGGAGTAAGATCACTCGTACGGGGAATCGCAGGAGGGGTATGTGGATGCGTCAACCAGATCGTGACCTGCGCATTCACGACCAGGACGGCGTCCGTGGTGCCACTGCGGAATATGACGCGTTCATCTCCTACAGTCACGCCCTGGATGGTGCCCTGGCACCGGCGCTGCAGACTGGGCTGGAGCGATTCGCCAAACCCTGGTACCGGCCGCGCGCTCTGCGGGTGTTCCGGGACACCACGAGCCTGGCTGCCAACCCGGGTCTGTGGTCGGCCATCGAGAAGGCGCTGGCCTCCTCGGCCTGGCTGGTGCTGATGGCCTCGCCGAAGGCGGCACGATCGCCGTGGGTGAATCGCGAGGTCGAGTGGTGGCTGGCGAACAAGCCGCCAAAACGGGTGCTTGTGGTGCTCACCGAGGGTGAGTTCACCTGGGCCGAGGATGCCGCACCCGGTGACCAGGCGAAGGCGGCCCTGCCACCCGCGTTGCGCGGTGCTTTCGCCGAGAAACCGCGCTGGGTGGACCTGCGTTGGTTGCGTGACGTGGATCAGGTGGCCCAGTCCAACCCCCGGTTGCGTGCGTGCGTGGCCGACGTCGCCGCGGCCGTGCACGGGGTTCCCAAGGACGAGCTGGTGGGTGAGCACATCCGCCAGCACCGCCGCACCATGCGGCTGGCCTGGGGTAGCGTCACTGCCCTGGCAATCTCGTTGATCATAGCGCTGGTGGCCGCGGTCGTCGCTTTCCAACAACGCGACACTGCCATCTTCAACCAGATCGTCGCGCAAGCGGACCGGCTACGCAACATAAACGTGTCCCTCGCGGCTCAGCTCGACCTCACCGCCTACCGCAGGCGACCAACTGAGGAAAACCTCTACACGGCCCTCGTCACCGACGCGAACGCTGCTTTGTCCACCCCGCTGGCTGGCCAGGGTGCGCATGTCAGGGCGGTGGCGTTCAGCCCTGACGGGCACACCCTTGCCAGTGGCGGTGACGACCGCACCGTGCGGCTGTGGAATGTGACCGATCCGACCCACCCAAGATCCCTGGGCCAACCCTTAACTGGCCACACCGACTCGGTCAACACGGTGGCGTTCAGTCCTGAGGGGCACACCTTGGCCACCGGCAGCAGCGACCAGACGGTGCAGCTATGGAACCTGACCGACCCCACCCACCCGAGATCGCTAGGCCAGCCCCTGACCGGCCACACCAAGTACGTCCTCTCGGTGGTGTTCAGCCCTGATGGGCATACCCTGGCCAGCGGCAGCAGCGACCAGACGATACGGCTGTGGAACGTGACCGACCCGGCCCACCCCACACTCCTGGGCTCACCCCTGACCGGCCACACCGACAATGTCAATACGGTGGCATTCAGCTCTGACGGGCACACCCTCGCCAGTGGCAGCGACGACCGGACGGTACGGCTGTGGAACGTGACCGACCCGGTCTATCCCACGCTCCTAGGCTCACCCTTGGCCGGCCACACCAGCAATGTCAACACGGTGGCATTCAGTCCGGATGGGCACACTCTGGCCACCGGCAGCAACGATCTGACGGTACGGCTGTGGAACATGGCCAACCCGGCCCACCCCACACTCCTGGGGCAGCCTCTGACCGACCACACCAACTACGTCAACACAGTGCGGTTCAGCCCGGACGGCCGTACCCTGGCCACCGGCAGCGACGATCACGAGGTGCGGTTGTGGGACGTAGCTGACCCGGCCTATCCCATGCTCCTGGGCCAGCCTCTGGCCGGTCACAGCGACTACGTCAACGCGGTGGCGTTCAGCCCTGATGGGCACACCCTGGCCAGCGGCAGCAACGACGACACGGTCCAGCTGTGGAACATTCCCGCTGCGCTGACCGCCCACACCGATACCGTCCTCTCAGTGGTGTTCAGTCCGGACGGGCACACCCTTGCCAGCGGCAGCACCGACCGGATGGTGCGGCTATGGAACCTCACCGACCCCACACCCCTGGGCCCACCCCTGACCGACCACACCGACAACGTCAACGCGGTGGCATTCAGCCCGGACGGGCACACCCTGGCCAGCGGCAGCACCGACCGGATGGTGCGGCTATGGAACGTGACTGACCCGGCCCACCCGAGATCGCTGGGCCAGCCCCTGACTGGCCATACCAACAGCGTCAACGCGGTGGCATTCAGCCCGGACGGGCACATCCTCGCCAGCGGCAGCGACGACCGGATGGTGCGGCTGTGGAACCTGACCGACCCCACCCATCCCACCCTGCTGGGCCAACCCTTGACCGGTCACACCAACGATGTCAACGCAGTGGTCTTCAGCCCGGACGGGCACATCTTGGCCACCGGCAGCAACGACCAGAAAGTGAGGCTGTGGAACGTGACCGACCCGGCCCACCCGGTTTCCCTTGGCCAGCCCTTGACCGGCCACACCGACTCGGTGAACACGGTGGCGTTCAGTTCCGACGGGCACACCCTGGCCACCGGCAGCCGCGACCAGAAAGTGCGGCTGTGGAACGTGACCGACCCGGCCCACCCGGTTTCCCTGGGCCAGCCCCTGACCGGCCACACCAACTACGTCCAGACGGTGGCATTCAGCCCTGATGGGCACACCCTGGCCAGCGGCAGCGCCGACCATACGATTCGGCTTTGGGAGACGAACGTCGACCGAGCGATCCAGCGGATCTGTGCCACCACCGCGGGTACCCTCACCCCCACGGCATGGGGGCAGTACGTATCACCGGACCTGCCCTACCTCCCGCCGTGCCCGTGATATTGCCGCTTCGGGTCACATGTCCAGACCGCCGTTGACGGAGATTTGGGGGAATGATCGGATCGGACAGACACCAGCGTGGTGAAGGAGGACCGGTGATGGGGGACACGACGGTCCGGCAGCCCAAGACGGCTCCGCAGCCCAAGAGAGCAGAGTCCGGTTTTGAGGTCAAGCCGGTGTACCACGCGCAGGATGTCGCGGACGGGTTGGCCGCGCGGTTGGGTGAGCCGGGGGAGTTCCCGTTCACCCGGGGGGTGTACCCCGCCATGTACACCCAGCGGCCCTGGACGATGCGCCAGTACGCCGGGTATGGCAGTGCCACCGAGTCCAATGCCCGTTACCACCAGCTCCTGCGGGCCGGGCAGACCGGTCTGTCGGTGGCGTTCGACCTGCCCACGCAGATGGGGTACGACTCCGACGAGGCGATCGCCGGTGGTGAGGTCGGCAAGGTCGGGGTGGCCATTGACTCGATCGAGGATATGCGGACGTTGTTCGCGGGGATCCCGCTGGACGGGGTGTCCACTTCGATGACCATCAACGCCCCGGCGAGCGTGTTGCTGCTGCTTTATCACTTGGTGGGTGAAGAGCAGGGTGTGCCGGGTTCGAAATTGATCGGGACGGTCCAGAACGATGTGCTCAAGGAGTACATCGCGCGGGGCACTTATATCTATCCGCCGGCGCAGTCCCTGCGGCTGACCTCGGATATCTTCGCGTATTGTCAGGCTGAGATCCCGCAGTGGAACACCATCTCCATTTCGGGTTACCACATGGCCGAGGCGGGTGCGGATCCGGCGCAGGAGATTGCGTTCACGCTGGCCAACGGGGCGGAGTATGTGCAGGCCGCGGTGAATGCCGGGATGGTCGTTGATGAGTTCGCGCCGAGGTTGTCGTTCTTTTTCGTTGCCCGTACCACTCTGCTGGAGGAGGTTGCCAAATTTCGCGCTGCCCGGCGGATCTGGGCTCGGATGATGCGCGAGCGTTTCGGTGCGCGGCACCCCAAGTCGTTGATGTTGCGATTCCACGCCCAGACCGCCGGGGTGGCGCTCACCGCGCAACAGCCCGAGGTCAATCTGGTTCGGGTCACCGCGCAGGCGATCGCCGCGATCTTCGGTGGCGCCCAGTCGTTGCACACCAACGCCTACGATGAGGCGATCGCGTTGCCCACCGAGAAGGCCGCCCGGCTGGCTTTGCGTACCCAGCAGGTGCTGGCCTACGAGACCGATCTGACGTCCACGGTGGATCCTTTCGCCGGCTCCTACGCGATTGAGGCGATGACCGATGCAGTCGAGGCCGCCGCGGTGGCCTTGATCGAGCAGGTGGACGAGCTGGGTGGTGCGGTGCGTGCGATCGAGGCCGGCTTTCAGAAATCAGAGATCGAGCGGACTGCGTACCGGACCGCGCTGGAGATCGATTCCGGTGATCGGGTGGTAGTCGGGCTCAACCGTTACCGGCTCGACACGGAGGATCCTTACCAGCCGCTGCGGGTGGACCCAGCGATCGAGGACGACGCCCGGGCGCGGCTCACCGCGCTGCGCTCGTCGCGATCGTCCGTCGAGGTCGCCCGCACCCTGGATGAGCTGCGCCGCGCCGCCAAGGACGCCGGCTGCAACGTGCTGTACCCGATGAAGCGGGCGCTCGCCGCGCGCGCCACCGTCGGTGAGGTGTGCCATGCCCTGCGCGACGTCTGGGGCACCTACCTGCCCTCAGAGAAATTCTGACGTCTGTTGCGCGAACTCGTCGGTCACCTCCGCTGCGCCAGGTTCTGGTCCCGTGCCACGGAAGAACAGCAACATCACGACGCAGCCACCGAGCAGCGTCGCGGCCAGCACGGCCACTGCGAGCGTCCCAAACGGGACGTCGACGGGGTCGAACGCCGCTGCGCCGAGCCGTCCCCCGGCCAGCGCGCCGAGTACCGCGCTGCCGAGCCCGGCCACGGTGATGGCCACCGCCAGGACGCGCAGCCGCTGTGCCAGGTCGTGGCCCGCGGCGGCGCACCGGCGACCCACTGCGGCCCCGACCAGCAGCGGAACCGCCAGGGCGATGCCCCACCAGGGCTGTACGGGACCCTGCGGCAGCGCGGCGAGCAGCGGCACCGCCGGCACCGCCCCGGCGTGCACCGCAACCGGGCTGACCGACAACGCCCCCACCGACAAGCCAGATCCGGCCAGCCAGGACAGCCCGGCGATCGCCGCGTTGGGCAGGTACCCGATCGACAGGACGGTCAGGCCGAGGACGCTGCCGGCGTCGGACCCCGCCATCCGGACGACCTCGGGGGCGGACACCACCAGGGCGATCAGCACCGTGGCGAAGCCGGCGGTGAGCAGCACCGTCAGGCCCCACAACCCGGCCACCAGGCCGGGCCGCACCCAACTAGGTGCCTGGCGTAGCGCCGCGGGCAGCAACCCGCACGGCCCGGCCAGGCCCAGACCCGCGGCCACCCCGGAGACCAGCGCGCAGCCAACAGCGGCCTGCGCGGAATCCACGGTGACGGTCGCTGGGGTCGCCACCAGCGCTAGGACCGCACCCAGGACGCCGTGCGTGCCCGCGATCACGCCGATTACCCACCCGGCGTCGGCCGGCTGGTGCATCCCGCAACGGGTCGCCACCCCGATCGCCCCGCGCGCGACCAGGGCGCCGATCAGCAGCGTGGGCAGCAGCGGCAGGACGCCGAGCGGGGCCCCGTCGATGGTCAGGGGGACGTGGTACGCGGCCAGCCAGCCCATGGCCCCCGCCCGAGCCATCCACTCCACCGAGCCGTCCACCCCACTGGCGGCGGCGAGCCCCGCGAGCAGTACGACGGCGGCCAGGTAGCTGGCGACGGCCGGCCGGCAGGCAGCGCCGATCATCGTGCCCCAACCAGGGCGAACACCGTCACCCACTGAGTCACGGGCTGGGTCAGGAGACACCGGCGGCGACAGCAGGAGGCTCACAGTCTCCACCTTCGCAGCCGGGTAGCGCCATCGCCGCGATCACCTGGCCGTGGTGCCCATGATGTAACTCGATCGGGTTACTGCACCCGGCGCTTGAGCGAGGGTTGGCGGCGGTTAGCGGCGCTCGCCAGCTGGGTTGGTGGTACTTGAAGGGCCATCAACACAGCGAATTCATGATCTTGCGCATGAGTTCTGCTGTGTCACTGGGTGTCATGCCGACCTGGACTCCGGCCGCCTCCAAGGCGTCTTTCTTGGCTGCGGCGGTGCCGGAGGAGCCGGTGACGATGGCTCCCGCGTGGCCCATGGTCTTGCCCTCGGGCGCGGTGAAGCCGGCGATGTACCCGACCACCGGTTTGGTGATGTTCGCTTTGATGTAGTCGGCCGCGCGCTCTTCGGCGTCCCCGCCGATCTCGCCGATCATCACTATGGCCGCCGTGTCGAGGTCGTCCTCGAAGGCCTGCAGGGCGTCGATGTGTGTGGTGCCGATCACCGGGTCACCCCCGATTCCCACGCAGGTGGAGAACCCGATATCGCGCAGCTCGTACATCATCTGGTAGGTCAGGGTGCCGGACTTGGACACCAGCCCGATCTTGCCCGGGCCGGTGATGTTGGCGGGGATGATCCCCGCGTTCGCGGCACCGGGGCTGATCACCCCAGGGCAGTTCGGGCCGACGATGCGGGTCTGGCCTGGAGTCGCCGGCCCGGTTACGCCGGCGTGCGCGCAGAAGGCAGCGGTGTCATGCACCGGGATCCCCTCAGTGATCACCACGGTCAGCCCGATGCCGGCGTCGATCGCCTCCAGGACTGCGGCCTTGGCGAAACGCGGCGGGACGAAGACCACGCTGACGTCGGCGCCGGTGGCGGCCATCGACTCGGCCACCGAGCCGAACACAGGCAGCGAGGCACCCACGAAGTCGACGGTCTGGCCGCCCTTGCCGGGGGTGACGCCGCCGACGACCTGACTGCCCGCGTTGAGCATCCGCTGGGTGTGTTTGCGGCCCTCTGAGCCGGTCATCCCCTGAACGATGATCTTCGATTCCTTGGTCAGCAAGATTGCCACTGGTCACGCTCCCTTGGCGCAGGTCAGTGCGGCGAGTTCGGCGGCCTTGTCCGCCGCGGCGTCCATCGTGTCGACCACCGTGACCAGCGGGTGGGCCGCGTTCGCGAGAATCCGGCGGCCCTCGGCGACGTTGGTGCCATCCAGCCGGACCACCAGCGGCTTGGCCGCAGCATCACCCAGGATGCTCAGGGCCTGCACGATGCCGGTGGCCACCTGGTCGCAGTCGGTGATCCCACCGAAGACGTTGACGAACACCGAGTGCACGTCGGGGTCACCGAGGATGATGTCCAGCCCGTCGGCCATCACCTGGGCGTTCGCGCCGCCGCCGATATCGAGGAAGTTGGCCGGCCGCATCCCTGCATGTGCCCGGCCCGCGTAGGCGACCACGTCCAGTGTGGACATGACCAGGCCGGCGCCATTGCCGATGATGCCGACCTGCCCGTCGAGCTTGACGTAGTTGAGGTGGCGGGCCTTGGCCCTGGCCTCGAGCGGATCCTGCCCGGCCGAGTCGGCCAGCTCGGTGTGGTCGGGGTGGCGGAACCCGGCGTTGTCATCCAGGGTCACCTTGCCATCCAGCGCGATGATTGCTCCCTGCGGATCGCGGACGAGCGGGTTCACCTCCACCAGCGTCGCGTCCTCGGCGACAAAGACATCCCACAGTTTCCGGACCGTGTCGGCCGCCGCCTGCGCCACCTCCGCCGGGAACTTGGCGGCCTGGACGATCTCGGCGGCCTTGGCGGCGTCGACGCCGCCGACCGGGTCCACCGGCACCTTGGCCAGCGCCTCGGGTGTCGTCGCGGCGACCTCCTCGATGTCCATCCCGCCCTGCACGCTGGCCATCGCGAGGAAAGTGCGGTTGGTGCGGTCCAGCAGAAACGAGAGGTAGTACTCCTCGACGATGTCGCAGGCAGGGGTGACCAGCACGTGGTGCACGGTGTGGCCCTTGATGTCCATGCCGAGGATCGCGTCCGCTTTGCGCTGCGCCTCCGCCGGCGTGTGGGCCAGTTGCACGCCGCCTGCCTTGCCGCGACCGCCCGTCTTCACCTGAGCCTTGACGACGACGGTGCCGCCGAGCTCCGCAGCAGCGGCTCGCGCCTGCGCACCGGTGGTGACGACGCGGCCGGGCAGCACCGGGACGCCGTGGGCATGGAACAGGTCCTTCGCTTGGTACTCGTACAGGTCCACGGGGTTGACCCTATCCAGCCAAGCCCCGGCAGCGGCGCACCGGCGTCAGTGAAAAAGATCACTCCACCGGGGCGGCCAGCGCGTCGCGCACCCAGTCCACGATCTCGTGCGTGGTGGCACCCGGGGTGAAGACCTTGGCCACCCCGAGCTTGGTGAGCTCCGGGATGTCCTGCTCGGGAATGATCCCGCCACCGAAGACCAGCACGTCGCTCGCGCCTTTGCGCTCCAGCAGCTCGATGACCCTGGCGAACAGCGTCATGTGGGCACCGGAGAGCACCGAGAGCCCCACCGCGTCGGCGTCCTCCTGCAGCGCCGTCTCCACGATCTGCTCTGGAGTCTGGTGCAGCCCGGTGTAGACGACCTCCATGCCGGCGTCCCGTAGGGCCCGGGCAACGACCTTGGCCCCACGGTCATGCCCGTCGAGGCCGGGTTTGGCGACGACCACCCGGATACGTCCGCTCATTGCGTCCAGGGTAGCTCGTGGGCGCCTATGGTGACTGCCATGAACCCGCTGACCAGCTGTGGCTCGCCACACGCCAGTTGGTTACCTGCGGAACCCATGCCGCGGAGGTGACGGCGGCAACTATGCGCATCGCTTACCGGGGAAACTGACCGTACAGCGCGGCAGAGCTGACGCTGGCCGATAAAGCTGAACGTATCGGAACGTCGCCTTGCCCCCGGGTACCGCCTTTGGTTACGGTCCCGCCGTTCATGACTACGGTCCGAGTACGGCTGACGGCAGCATTCTCCGGGATCCCTTGCCCGGTGTCGGTACGAACTCCCCGCGACGGGAAGGCAGGTCTTGGCTCGACACCGCTCCTCAGGCGGCCCACGACCATCTGCGGTGGTTGAGGCGGCACTGCGGCCCAGCCCCTCGGGTACCCGGTTGGCGCACTGCATCACGGCTCCCTCACCTGCTGTGCGCGGTCGGGTGGTAGCCGCAGCCGTTGCCGCTGGCGCCTTCGTCGCTGCGGGGCAGACGATTGACCACGCCGTCGGCACGATCTCCGGCGATACCACGTTGTTGGCGTCGGCAAAAGACGCGACGTCGACGGTAGGCCTCGGCGGGCCCGCCCCGGCACCGGAGTACCTTCCGGTGACTCGACCCACTGGCCCGGCTGTAGTGGACGCCGTGCAGGCAATGGCCAAAGGTCAGCGCCTGCACGATGAACGCGTCACCCAGGAGGCAGAGACCAGCCGCGTTCAGTTCATCTTGCCGACAAAGGGCGTCTTCACGTCGGGATACGGCGCCCGGTGGGGAGTGTTCCACTACGGTATCGACCTGGCCAACGCCATCGGGACGCCAATCGTCGCCGCTGCCGACGGCGTGGTGGCGGAGTCCGGGCCGGCCAGCGGTTTCGGCCTCTGGATACGAATCCGGCATTCCGACGGCACGATGACCGTCTACGGGCACATCAACCGCTCGCTCGTCGTGGAGGGCCAGCGGGTCCTGGCGGGCCAAGAGATCGCCGAGATGGGCAACCGGGGCAACTCGACCGGGCCGCACCTGCATTTCGAGGTGTGGAACACGGCTGGCCAGAAGATTAACCCGATCATGTGGTTGCACCAGCACGGCATCGACTTCTAACGGCGGCACTCGCCAGATCACCGGCCGCCGTCCAAGGGCCACCCGCCAATGAGATGGCCGTGCGCCGTGCGCCAGACAGAACACAGCGGGCGCCGCCGCTGCCACGGGCGAAACGCCCGGTCGCAATGCCGGCAGCGTCCGTGCAGGCCTGCACCGTGCTGCACGAGAAGGTTCCGCCAGGCTGCGACAAGGGGCAGCAACCGAACCCGCAGCGCTGGCCAGGCCGTCTCTTGCTCTCTCCCGCGGAGTATCCGTTCGACGTCGCGCAGGTACGCCTCCACCCGCTCCCGGAGAACCCGGCCTAACCGCTCGTCCATCTCGCACCCCCACAGCATAGTAGAACATATGTTCGAACTGTAGGGGGTACCCCTGACAACCGTGGATCGCAAGGTAAACGCCGAGATCTGGACGGCGTGTGTACCTCGGACGACCTGAACACGGTTGGTAGTAGTTCGAGACGTCCCAGCGGGGGGTTGGCGGTACTTGAAGAGCACCGTAGTGGCTACAGCTTTGTGAGGGGGACTCCGCCGATGAGCATGAGCCGGATGGTCCCCGCCGAGCCGAAATCGATGGTCGCGGTGGCCCGGGGGCCGCTGCCGTCGGTGGCCACCACTGTGCCCAGGCCGTACTTGTCGTGGCTGACCCGGTCGCCCACGTCCAGCGACAGGGCGGGGGTGTTCTGCCAGCCCCGGAACGGGGTCGAACGCAGACCCTGAGCCGCAACGCCGGCCTGCGCGGAGTCAGCGCCGGTGACGTCGCTGTTACGGCCGAAGGCCGTGCGCCCCACCGGGCCGGCGCGACTGGGCTCCTCGCGCCGCCAGGTCACCAGTGACTCGGGCACATCGGCCAGGAAGCGCGACGCCGGGTTGGTCATCGGTTGCCCCCAGGCGGAGCGGGTGATAGCCCGCGACAGGTAGAGCCGGTGCTGGGCCCTGGTCAGCCCGACGTAGGCGAGCCGCCGCTCCTCGGCGAGCTCGGCGGGATCGCCCAGCGCGCGCAGGTGCGGGAACATCCCGTCTTCCCAACCGATGAGGAACACCACCGGGAACTCGAGGCCCTTGGCGGTGTGCAGGGTCATCAAGGTCACTACACCACCGGAGGCGCCGTCGTCGTCCGGGATCTGATCGGCGTCGGCGACCAGCGCCACCCGCTCCAGGAACGCGGCGAGCGACCCCGGCTCGGCGCCACCGTCGTCAACCGGGGTGATCGGCGCAGGCTCACTGGCGAACTCCCGCGCCACCGTCACCAGCTCGGTGAGGTTGTCCAGCCGGGAGCCATCCTGCGGATCCTCGGAGGCGTCGAGCTCGGCTCGGTAGCCGGTGCGCTCCAGCACCGCCTCGAGGACCTCCGCGACCTCCTCGCCCGCCGCCACTTTCTCTCGCAGCTTGTCGATCAGCACCACGAACGCCGTGATCGCGTTGCGGGATCTCGGGTTGAGCAGCGAGATCTCCTGACCGGCCGCGGCGGCCCGCAACGCCGCGGCGAAAGAGATCCGCTCCCGCTCGGCATGCGCCACCACCACCGCCTCCGCGCGGTCCCCGATCCCCCGCCGCGGCGTGTTGAGGATCCGGCGCAGCGACACGGTGTCCTCCGGGTTGTCCAGCCGGGAGCCATCCTGCGG
>JBOHFG010000391.1:0-6095 GCA_050699575.1 Pseudonocardiaceae bacterium | reverse complement strand
CAAAGTCGCAGGAACACCTATGAACTGCACCGATGCTCGCCAGCATGGTGTGGAAGCTGGATGGTGTCAGCTTGCCTGGGCCGACTTCGCCGGTCCGATCGGGCATGGCCGGCAGATCTCGTGGTGGGTGAACAGTTCTCCGGTCGCCGAGTTCGACAATGATGATGCTGCATCAGCAGATTCCCCCGTAAACGAAGATCCACAAATGGTTGGCGTGCCGCACCAGGCGCTGGAGGCTAGCGGCGGATTAGGCAACAGCCTCCGGGTGGGGCGGTCAGAACGGTGGTTGATCGGGCGAGATGCCTCAATCACCAGTCGAACGGCTTCGTCCCGAAACTCGAGACTGAACTTCCGATACTTCCGAGACATTTTCGATGGCACCTTTCGGATACAACCCTATCGGGTCGTAGTCCGAGAACCTCGGGGCACCCCAGGGCTGGAGGCTGTCCGTCTTGCCGCACTCAGACGGAGAAACCACCGGATCACAAGCCCGGATTATGCCGACCACCCACGTGCCTCAATCCCTGCTGACCAGCACGTTCACCCTCCCGCTCGGCATAATCCGGTGCTCGGCATAATGCAACGACCACCACCGCAACCAGACCCCCCACCGCCAATCAGGCCGCCAGACCCCGACGAGCCGCCCCCCTTCTGAAATCAACGGGCATACCGTTGCACCTCCGAGATGGGCCAGGCGGCGTTGACCAGACCGACGTGGCGGAAGACCTGTGTCCCGAACTCGACAGCAGAGCTGCTCAGACGTGACTGGCAGCTCTGCTGCCGAATCGGGAAGCAGCGCAGGCCACCAAACGCGGCCCGCCGCCGTACTGAGCACCAGTTCCTGAGCCGCGGCCCCGATTATCGAGGTCAAGGCGCCGGCTCGGTGAACGTCCGTTACCAACTCGATCTCCCGCGCGAGCACGGTCCCCACATACCGGGCACACCACCGCCAGCCTCGTGCATTTACCCGACAGCACCTCCATCAACCTCCGCGAACTCCCGGAGTAGGTGCCCGTTCGATCGTGGCCGAGCACACTGCCTGGCAGGCGGCACACCATCGCGCGATAGTGCCCTGTTCTACCACGACCCGGTAGCATGTCCGAAGTGGAGACCACTATTGCGCTGCCCGACGATCTGTACGACGTCGTCAAACATTGGGCATCCGCCGACGGCACCTCCATCAACTCGTGGATGCACGAGGCCATCGAACGCGAAGCATTCCGGCGCCGATGCATCGCCCACGGGCACGTGGTGTGTGCCCATCGGTGCGGGTGAGGTCGCAGTAGTAGATCACACCGGGCGGACTGCGAAAGTGGTGTTCGAGCGCCGGGTGCGGGTGGTCGACAGCCAGGTAGTGATGGATGTCAACAACGCCCTGTTCAAGATTTTGTCCACGAACTGACCCCGCCGGACGCGGACCAGCCGGCAAGCGCACCAGCCGTGCTGGCGAACCACGGGACCGAGATGGCCTGGGCCCGCAGACGTGTGACTACGCCGATCTGGACCGCATTGTGATCCACCAGTTGCTCACCCTGACTGCGGTAACCCACCCACTGAATCCGTTGCAGATCCCGGCTCCCCCGCTGAGGCGGGACGGCCGGATCCGGTCACAACGCACTCCCGTTGAACCTTGGCGCTCACCGCATCCGCATGCAGTGTGTATATTATGCGCATGGCGAGGGTGAACATCACGGTTCCCGACGATCTACTGGATCGGGCGAAAGCGGCGGGGCTGAACGTCTCACGACTGGCTGCGGCCGCCTTGGTGGCGGAGTTGGGGCGCCGCGCCAAGATCGCCGAACTGGATGCCTACCTCGCCGATCTGCACGCCGAGCTCGGGCCGATCCCCCAGCAAGAGTCGGTCGCCGCCCGCGAATGGGCCGACCGAGTGCTGCCAGCAAGCTCCGTCGGCGGCGATGAGGCGCGCACGGCATGACGGTCATCCTGGATGCCGGTGGGGTCAGCGCGCTGGCCGGCCAGCGCGCCCGCCTAGTGGAGCTGCGGCGGCGCGGGCACTGGCCGGCGCACGTTCCCACGGTTGTCCTGACCGAAGCCCTAACCGGGGACCATCGCCGGGACTTCCACACGAACCGGCTGCTCGGGGCCTGCCAGATACCGGAAGTGGACGAGCCGCAGGCACGTGAAGGCGCCCGGTTGCGCACGTGCACCGGCCGGGCCGGCACGATCTCAGCGACCGATGCGATCGTCGTAGCCTTCGCGAGCACCTTGCCAGACCCAGTCGTGCTCACCAACGACTCACATGATCTTAACGCATTGGCCGCGCACACTACCCGGCCGATTACCATTGCCGCGGTCTAGCCATTCGCGCCACTACAGCCGCATATGCTGCGGTTTCCGAAACCAGGGCGGCCACAGTGACCACGCTGCCCGGGTTAATCTTGGACGCAGGCGCACTGATCGCCGTCGAACGCGGTGACCGGCGGGTGCGCTTGCTGCTTGACGAGACTGAGCGGGCTGGTTGGCGAGCGTGGTACCAGTCGGCCCGCTGGCTCAGGTGTGGCGCGATGGCGCTCGGCAGGCCGCACTCGCCCGGTTCCTCAACGCCACGGACCGGGTTGACATCGTCGAATGGGATTGTGGCAACGGCGCGCGCCGCCGGAGTGCTGTGCGGGAGGGTAGGCACCTCGGACGTGGTGGACGCCTCGGTCGCGTTGTGCGCCCGGGAGCGTGACCATCATGTCGTCACCTCGGACCCACAGGACTTCGCGATACTCGATCCTCAACTATCCGTGATCGTCATCTGAAAGGAATTTGTGATGCAACACCTGACGCCAGCACTGATTGATGGCTGATCCAGCGGCGTTCGATCGTCCCGAGCTGAGTGCACTGTGGGCGGAGCTGCGCCGTCGGTTCGAGGCTGCCGGGGACGGCGAGGTGCGCACCGTCCGGTTGGCCCGGCTGAGCCCGGCGGAGCGCTCCGCGCTGGCTGATCTGCTCGGGCTGGTCCGACTGCCCGGTGAGCCTGCCACGGTGGCCGTCGCCCGGGTCGACGAGGCGGTGCGCCGCGGGTGCGGGTTCGGCGCGCGGGAGCTGACCGAGCGCCTGCACGGTCCGCTGCGGGACCGGCCCGCCGAGCGCGCAACGGCCGCCGCCGAGCGGGCCGAGCTGTGGGCCCACCTCGACGGTCACCCGCTGGTCAGCGCTCTGCCCGCACTGCGCTGCTGGGTGGCGGGGCTGCGTCGCGGTGGGGTGATCGGCGGATCCGTCACGGCCACTCGGGAGCACGTGAGCGCCGCGCTGGCGGTGCTGGCGGAGCTGCCCGCGGGCGGGGCGCCGCTGCCAGTGCTGGCCCAGCGTGTCCTGGGTGACCCGCATGCGCTGGACGAGGGCACCCGGCTGTCGAACACCGTGCTGCGCGCCTTGGCCGCGCTGCACGACGAGCCGCCCCCGGTCGACGCCGCGGGACGCCGCGAGCTGTGGGCGTTGCACGGTGTCACCGGCGACGAGCTGTCCACCACGGTGCTCGTCGCCGGGTTCGCCCCGCCTGGCTCTGGTGCACTGGCGACCACGCTGCGCGCCTGGACAACCGCCGGGCAGGCGGTGGTCGTGACGCTCGCGCAGCTGCGCGCGGCGCCGGAGTTACTGGGCATGACGACGGTGCACGTGGTCGAGAACCCGTCCGTGCTCGCCATGGCGATGCGCCGCTTTGGCCCGCGGTGCCCACCGCTGGTGTGCACCGCGGGGTGGCCGAACACCGCGGCTGTCACACTGTTGCGCGGGCTGACGGCAGCTGGTGCGACGCTGCGTTACCACGGTGACTTCGACGGCGAGGGGCTGCGCATCGCCGCCTACGTCATGGACCGGACCGGGGCGACGCCCTGGCGGATGTCCACCGCCGACTACCTCGCTGCCGTCACCAATCACGGTCCCGCGCCCGGGCGGCTGACCGACGCGCCCTGGGACCCCGATCTCGCCACGGCGCTGGCCGAGCACGCCGTCGCCGTCCCGGAAGAACGAGTCGCCTCGATACTGCTCGACGACCTTGCACCGGGAACCGGCGGTCCCAGCCGTCGCAGCGCAAATTCACACGATCGAGATTGACCAATAACGTACGCACCGTCTGTTTTTCGCCCTCATCTCTATGGCCGGGACTGCCCGCGGCAGTTAGGCAACGAACCCCGTCTCGACCACACCCGTGCAGAACACGGGATGGAGGCTCTTGATCAGATGGAAAATATCGTGGACACGTGGAACACGGCGTACTTCGACAACCGCCTGTCACCGGGCGCGGTCGCCGCCCTGGACGCCCTCAACGAGGCCAGTGCCGACGCACAAGCCCTCACCGACCGGGCGTTTCGGCTCATGCGGGTCGCTCGCCTCGACGCTGCGGATTTGTCTGTGCTCACTGCCTGGATGTTCAGCTTCGGCGTGCCCAAGGTGGTGCCGAGTGCCTGGGGTGGCGTGGTACCACCGGTCACCGTGGCGGGCCGGCATCAGAAGATCGACGACTACATTGCCGCCAACCCGTGGCACCAGCCCAGCGGCAAGCCAGTTCTCGTTGATCTTGGATGTGGCTTCCCACCGCTCACCGCCGTGGACAGCGCAGCCAGGCTCACCGGATGGCGAATCGTCGGAGTGGACCCCGCATTCGACCATTTCCTCCTCTACGACGACAACCAGGGCGACTACGGGTGCTTCGACGACGATTGGCACCTGCGTTATCATTCCGGCGCACTGAACCAAGACCCCGCAACGACCCGAGCGCGCCTTTGCCGCTTGCTGCATCGCCTCCTGCCACTACTTCCCGACAATGGCACCGGTGAGCTGGCTGAAGTCGAGCATCAGGGAGCGCGATTGGTGCGCAACCCAACACGGCACTACGAGAGCGGGAACCTGGTGCTGACCCAGGGCGAAGTGGGTTCGTTCGCCATCGACGGCGGTGCCAACGTGATCAGGTGCCTGAACGTACTGATGTACTTCGACCAGCCGTTTCGGGACCGCGCGCTGGAGTGGGCCAGCAAAGTGCTACGACCCGGCGGATTGTTCCTCTGCGGAAGTAACTGGGCGCGTTCGACCAGTTCGCGCTATACCGTCTACCAGGAGCAAGATGGCCACTTGGTGCCCCGAGAATTCGCCTTCAGCATCGACAACCTGCGCCCGATTGCCTTGGCGCCATGGTGGGCGCTGCACGACGACAACCTGGAGAACCTTTATAACGCCGAAGCAGTGGGGATCATCCGCCGCGACGAGTGCTTCCGCCACCGGTTCGACACACGGCTCGACGCGCTGCTGGAGATGGCAGGCATCTGCCGCCGCGAGACTGACGGGTACCTCAGTGGCCCGGACGACGAGGCAACGCTGAACGACTTCGATGAGCTCACCGCAGCACTGGTCGAGCAACTCGACCACGAGGGTTTCGTCGACGAAGCGGTCACCGTACTACAACGCAACGGTCGAGAGGCCTGGCGCAACAGCGTCGGCCACATCGCAATGCAGCCGACGCAGCCGCACCCACTCGCCGCATCAGCACTTGCCCCCCGACACTCCTGAGTGCGTACCAACCGTGGAGACGAAGGGACTCGAACCCTCAACCCCCGCCGTGCAAAACGTGATCGGCCTTATTGACCGCTGCCGACCAGTACCGTCCTCTGCCCGTTCTTTCTGGTGACACGTCATCGGCCGCCGCTGCTGGTCAACGCGTGTTAACGGTTTCGCCGACTTTTCGCCGACGCCGGGCGGCACGGCACCGTGCCGCCCCTACGCGTTTGACGAGCGACGTGTCTTGAGATACTACAAGTGCGGCAGATTTGATGGATCACTGGTCTGCGCAGGTGTCTTGGTAGCTGATACCGGGGGCGTATTGGTCCCACGTTGGTTTATCGAGTGGTCCACCGGCTCGGAGGCAGGCTTCTCGCACCTCATCGCCACGGAACCCCTCAAGATGGGGCAGGTCCCATAACCGGACGGTCTGGTCATCGCTTGCGCTGACCAGGGTGCGCCCGTCAGGGGCGAACGCCACCCCTTCCACCGAGTTGGTGTGGCCGGTCAGGGGTGTGCCGAGGGGCTGGGGTCGGTCCCGGTCGCTGAGATCCCACAACCGGATGGTCTGGTCGTCGCTGGCGCTGGCCAGGGTG
>JBOHFG010000390.1:0-19395 GCA_050699575.1 Pseudonocardiaceae bacterium | reverse complement strand
CTCGGTTGCACACCCCCCTGCCGTTGCTGGCGTTCACCCCGGAGGCCGCGGTGCGCAACCAGCTCACGCTGACCTGGGGCACCGAGACCTTCCTGGTACCCAGGGTGGACACCACTGATGCAATGGTGCGTCTGGTGGACCACGCAATGCTCTCGATCGGGCGCTACCAGCCGGGGGATCTGGTGGTGATTGTGGCCGGATCCCCGCCGGCCACGGTGGGCTCCACGAACATCATCCGGGTGCACCGCCTCGGCGAGGACGACCTTGGCTGACCAACTGGAGTACCGTGCAATAGTATGATGGGCTCCCCGTCCGCAAGCCGGTTGGACCTCGTGCACCGTATCGGAGCAGCGGTGCTCGGCGCCGGGCTGGGAGTGTTCGGGATCCTCGGGTTCATCGATCGGCTGGAGTTTCTCGCTTTGCACGGCAAAGTCGTGCTCGGGCTGGCGTCGAACGGCTTGCTGTCGACGATCTCGCTCATTGTCGGCGCGGTTCTCCTCGGTGCTGCGTTGCGTGGCGGCCGGATCTCCTCGACGATCACGGTGGTCGTAGGTTTCCTCTTCCTGCTCTCCGGCTTGCTCAACCTCGCCGTGCTGGACACCAAAATCAATTTTTTGGCTTTCCGGCTGTCGAACGTGGTTTTTAGTTTCATCGCTGGGATGCTGCTGCTGTTCCTTGGTGCCTACGGCCGGTTCAGTGGCGGGTTGGGCGCGGACAACCCTTACTACCAGCATCGGCACCGCGGCGATCCGAGTTTCGGCGCGGGGAGCCGAGACCCTGAGACTGATCGCTGGGTGGCCGCGGAGTTGGCGGTCGCCGAGGGTCACGCGACGCCGGAGCAGGAGCGGTTGGTCCGCGAGGACGCGCAGCGCCGCGCCGATGAAGCGCGCCGGCGCGCCTGGACGCTTTCCCAACGGCGCCAGGCACGCGACAATGGTTCGAGTCGAACGCCCTGATTGTTTCCCGAGGCGGTATGGCGCTCTCCTCATGGTGTCCTGTGGAGGCCCCGTTTGTTCGGTAGGTGGACAAGGTGTGCGTTCATATGGCGCATTGCCGCACCGATCTCAATGCCAGCGGTGAGGAGCAGGCTCTTCTTCCACATTTTGCTATCCTTTGCAACGCAGGGACACTCTGGCCGGGAGCGGACACTCCCGGCCAGTACTCGTGTGGCAGCACCCTCTCGGCCCGTGACGTCGGGCAGGTGCATGCCCAGTGAGCACGTTGCCAGCTGGCGGCAGTTCACAACCTGTCATGAGCGCACCTCCAGCGCAAAAGGATGTCAGAGGGGATGCTGCGGCCCGTAGGTGAACGTGCGAGGTCTAGCAGCTGAACAGGGGATTACGGCAAACTTCACCAAGGACAGCTAATTAGTCGTCTTTGGCGAGGAGGCCACGCATCGTGCCCTCCTGGTCACCCCGCCGACTGGTCGGCCACCGGACGCGGGCACCATGGTGCCCCACGAGCCAAGCCCCTACCAGTCTGAGCACGGAAAGTGACGCATGAGACGATTACTGGCCCTGGTCACCTTGCTGGTGCTCTCGGCAACGGGGTGTGTTGCCTCGCGTGAGCGGTCATTGGACGAAACGCGTGCGGGTGAGCCGTTTATTTTTCGCGTTTTGACCACCGGCTTGGCGGACCCGTGGGAGATCACTTGGGGTCCCGACGGCTTTCTCTGGGTTACCGAGAAGATGGGCCGGAGAGTAACCCGCGTGAACCCGTCGGACGGCGCGAAGAGCACGGTGGTCACCATTGCCGACGTGTACTCCACCGAGAGCCAAGACGGCCTGCTCGGCATGGCGTTTGCGCGGAATTTCCTGAAAGGAAATAACGACGTCTATGTTGCATACACCTATGACGCCGATGCTGGCCCTGCGGTCGACCGTCGCACCAAGATTGCCCGCTACACCTACGACCCAGCAGTGCACACGTTGAATCATCCGGTGGACTTGATAACTGGTTTGTCGGCGAGTACGGACCACAATTCCGGTCGCCTGCTGGTCGGCCCTGACGAGAAGCTCTACTATTCGATCGGGGATCAGGGGAACAATCAGTTCGAACGTTTCTGTAATTCGATCCGGGCGCAAGACCTGCCTACTGTGGACGACATCGGTGCCCGCAACTGGGCGACCTACGTCGGTAAGATCCTGAGGTTGAATTTTGACGGTAGTATCCCGTCGGATAACCCGGTGATCAGGGGAGTGCGCAGTCATATCTACTCGTATGGGCACCGGAACCCGCAGGGCCTGGTCTTCGGGCCGGGAGGCCGGCTGTTCTCGGCCGAGCATGGCCCTAAAGCTGACGATGAGATTAACTTGATCCAAGCTGGCAAGAACTATGGCTGGCCTTATGTGTCCGGTTTCCGGGACGACCAATCCTACGTGTACGGGAACTGGTCCGCGTCGATCTCGCCGCCGTGCACCAGTATGCATTATGACAACTTTGCGCTACCGCCGTCCGTCCCTCAGCAGCGGGAGACCTCCTGGAGTAGTCCGGATTATGTGGATCCCCTGAAGACGCTCTACACTGTACCCAGTGGATACAACTTCCATGACCCGGCCTGTGGTGAGCAGTCATACATCTGTTGGCCGTCGATTGCGCCGTCCAGCATCGATTACGTGCCGGCGGACAAGGGTGGTTTTGACGGCTGGCGCAACTCACTTCTGGTGACGAGCCTGAAAAATGGTGCGCTCTACTGCTTGCGGCTCACTCAGGACGGCGGCTCGGTGCAGGGTGATGTCGCTCAGTTTTTCAAAACCACGAATCGGTACCGCGATCTGGCCTTGAGTCCGGACGGTCGAACTGTCTATATCGCCACGGACAGCACCGGGCGGGCGGGACCCAAGTTCGGACCTCCGACTGAGACGCTTGCCAATCCCGGGGCAATTCTGAAGTTCACCCTCGTCGGCTCCGAGTAAAGCACGGCCACCCATTGCTCGCAGCTTCGGGGCGGCATGGCCCCGGTTGCCTGCCTCGCTACCAGGTGCGGGTCAGCTAGGCGGTGGACGTTCCATGTGACCGAGCTGGACAAGAATCGTCATCAGGTCGTAGTACAGGCTTATGGTGATGATCTTACCTGCTTCGTTGAACCGCACGATCTCACAGAATGGTGCGCATATTTGGCGCGTGGTGCGCGGCATTGGCCCGAACGCCCCGTCGTTGACCCCAATTCCGGTAAAGTGCGCTACCACGTCGTTTCCGGCATCGAGGTAGTCGGCCTCGGTGATCATACAGTCAGAGAACGCGGTCACCCAGCTCGTCTTCAGAAAATCCACAAGCTCCTGAGGATTCTTAAACACCTCCCCGCGGGGTTGGTCGGTGTACTCGGTGTCTGATGTGAAATTTTCCGTGAATGTTGTCCAATCGCGACGGTTGAATGCCTCGTGCATGGCTCGGTGCTTGTCGACGTTGCTCATCGTTGCTGCTCCAGGACCTCCGTTGCTCCGCCATATGACGCAGACGGTACCCTCCGTACGGGTCAGGCGAAAGATGTCAAGACGCTACCGAAGGTAACGCATGGCGCGTAGGCCTACTGTTGCAGTTCGCGCGCCTAGCATGTTACCAGCAGGCTACCCGCGGGCGATGTAGAGATCCCGAAGCAGGCCTGTCTCCAGTTCCATGTCCGCAATCCTTGCCTTGACCACGTCGCCGATGCTGACCAGGCCAGCTAGCTCGCCTTGATCTATCACCGGTAGATGGCGATAACGGGAAGCCGTCATCTGTTGCATGAGCCGCGTGATGCTGTCTTCCGGCGAGCACACCGGAACGTTGCGCGACATCACTTTGGTGACCTGCATGGTCATGAGCTTGGCGCCGTACTTGCTGAGACCGCGGATGATGTCGCGCTCAGTGAGAGTGCCCACGATCGGGCGCTGCTCGTCATCGTCGTGGACGACCAGTGCCCCGATCTGCGGAGGGCCGTTCAGGCGGCCTATCGCCTCGGTGATGCTCGCGTCGGCCTCGATGATCTCAACGGATCGACCCTTCGACTTGAGGATTTCCTCGACCTTCATCAGTCCCCTCCCGACGACGTCCCTACCGATGACGTCCCTGCCGATGCCGCGGATCCTTCCATGATCCCCCGCGATGGGGGCTTGTACCAGGGGAATCCGCTCAAACGGAACTGTGATGCCTCCCTCAAAGATGCCTTCCTCAGGTAGGTCGCGGCGAAATGCGGAGCTAACTCGTCTCACACCGGTGCGGGGGCTTGTTCAGGAAGGTCGAAGGGGGGCGTCCTAGCTCACCGTGCCAGCGCCGGGTCCTGCGGCAAGGCTGGCCTTAATGTCCCGGACGCGGTCCTGCAGCGACCGATACTCCTGATGAGCGGTCAACCTCGTTTTCACCTTGAGGTCGAACACATCTTGGGTTCGCCACGGGGATACCCACTTGCGCTCCACCTCGACGACGGCCTCTTGCTTGATCACGGCCATCCGCTCGAGCATCTCGGCCAACTCCTGCTGCACAGTATCCTCGCCGCCCTGGACCTCCGCACCTTCGTGGCTCACGTTACGGTCCGCCTTTCACCACTGATGCTCGTCGCGCGCCGCTGTCGGCAGCTTCCCCCCCAGCCTAGACTTTCCGGTCTCGTGGCGGGCCAGTATTACGTTCACCGGCGCAGTAGCTACGACGAGGCCACCGTCTGCGCCTACGGCTGGGGCGACCTGCTCAACCACGGCTTCCACCCCGGCGCCCGGGAGACCCGCTGCACCCTCGGCAGGACTGCTGTTATCGAATGATCATGGAGACCGGTGTTTGTGCTGGTAGGTGGCGGAGGATGCGGGATTTGAACCCGCGAGGGCTGTAACACCCAACACGATTTCCAATCGTGCGCCATAGGCCACTAGGCGAATCCTCCGCTGGTAAGGCTACCGCCAGTGCCGTTACCAGCCAAAGCTGCTGGTAGCGAGTCATTGGTGGTCGGTTTGAGTCGACGCGCAGGGAGGGCGTCGTGCGCCGACGAGGGGTAGCCCCTAGACTGGTCCGCGGGCCCCGCGCGGCGTCCATCTTGCGAACTCCCCCAGGGTCGGAAGGCAGCAAGGGTCAGCAGGCTCTGGCGGGTGCGCGGGGTCCTCTTCATGCAAGCGCAGCACGAGCAGGTCGCCTTCCCCACCTCTAACGCTTTCAGATGCTGTCGAGGAGGGAGCCCGATGAGACCCCAAGCCCCTGTGCGCGGACGTATCGCCAACACTGTGGCGACGGTGGCGTGGGTGCAACAGGTGACTCCCCGGATGAGACGGGTCCGGCTCGTCGATGACAGCCTGGCCGGATTGGCCGCCGTTCCCGGACAGTCGATCAAAATCTACGTCCCAGACCTGGTCAGCGGTCGCCCGGTATCCCGCGACTACACGGTGCGCGACTACCCGGTGGGCGACCACGAGGGTGCGCGTCCGACCCTGGACATCGATTTCGTGCTGCACGGAGAGGGACCGGCAGCGATGTGGGCACGGCGGGTGCAGCCCGGTGAGACCCTCGAGTTCGTCGGTCCGAGCGGACGCTTTCGGCCCGATCCTGCTGCCGACTGGCACCTGTTCGCCGGGGATGAGACCGCCCTGCCGGCGATCCAGGCGTACGTAGCGATGCTGTCACCCGATGCGTGTGCGTATCTCTATCTTGAGGTCACCGATGCTGCCGAGCAGCAGCCGATGCCGGGAGCTGCCTGTCCGATCGTGTGCTGGTTGCACCGCGGTGCTCTGACGCCAGGCATGAGCACGCTGCTCGAGGACGCTCTGCACGCCTTGCAGCTGCCCCCAGGGCAGGGTCGGATCTGGGTCGCTGGACACACCCCGACGGTGCGACGGATCCGGGCACATCTGCTCAATGAGCGTGGCGTCGACCGGCGCGCGCTGTACGCCAAAGGCTTCTGGGACCGCAACGGACAGTAGCCCACCCAGCCACCGCGTGCTACCATCAATCGATGGATTGATTGATGGGAGTGGTCGCATTGTCTAAAACTGAACGCGTGGCTGGAACCGAGCGCAGGGTCAGGACCGAGCGCAGGGTCAGTGCGACCGAGGCTCGGGTGCGTTTTGGTGAGCTGCTTGATGGCGTAACGGCTCGCCACGACGTGGTCTTCGTAGAACGGGCCGGGAAGGAGGTTGCCGTGGTGGTGTCGGTGGAGGAGTGGGAGGCGGCATGCGCAGCCCGAAGCAACAAGTGGGCCCAGGCTAACGCGATGCTCGCCGAGCTGCATGAGCGATTGCGGGACGAGGGCGCGGTCGATCGGCTGAAGGACTTCGACGTGGAGGAGGCCATCCGTGCCGGACGGGACGACCGGGACGAAGAGCGCTACGGTCGGGTGCGTTGATGCGAGCTTGGTCGTCCGCATCCTCGGGGCGAACTCCGTTGCCGTTGCCATGTGGGAGCGGCTCGTTCAGTCGGGCGGTGACCTGATCGCGCCGAGCCTGCTGCATTACGAGGTCGCGAACGCGTTGCATCAACAGCAGCGTTCGGGTCGAGTGACCGCCGAGCTTGCCGCGTTGCAGCTCGATCGTTGTCTTCGTCTTCCTCTTGAACTGTACGGTGATGCGAGTCTGCACTTGAGGGCGCTGGAGCTTGCCCACGAACGGCAGCTTCCAGCCACATATGACGCGCACTATGTCGCTCTCGCGGAGCGGTATCGGGTGCCGCTGTGGACGTGCGACCGGCGGCTTGCCGCTGAGTTCCGTGACGGACTACCGGAAGTGCACCTCGTGCTGTGAGGACCGTCGCGGGCGCCCGGTAGCCTCGCCGCCGTGGCCTTGGCCCTCTACCGCAAGTACCGCCCGGCGTCGTTCGCTGATGTGGTCGGCCAGGAGCACGTCACCGAACCGCTGCGCACGGCCCTGAGGGCCGGCCGGATCAACCACGCCTACCTGTTCTCCGGCCCGCGGGGCTGCGGGAAGACGTCCAGCGCGCGCATCTTGGCCCGCTCGCTGAACTGCGTGCAGGGTCCGACGCCGGACCCGTGTGGGGTCTGCCCATCGTGTATTGCGCTGGCGCCTGAGGGTGCCGGATCCCTCGACGTCGTCGAGCTCGACGCAGCTAGCCACGGGGGCGTGGACGACGCTCGCGACCTACGGGACCGGGCGTTCTATGCCCCTGCCGAATCCCGGTACCGGGTGTTCATCATCGATGAGGCTCACATGGTCACCACTCAGGGTTTCAATGCCCTGCTCAAGATCGTGGAAGAGCCCCCCGCGCATCTCGTTTTCGTCTTCGCCACCACCGAGCCGGAAAAAGTGCTGGCGACTATCCGCTCCCGCACGCACCATTACCCGTTCCGGCTGCTGCCGCCGAGCACCATGCGCGGGCTGTTGGAGCAGGTGTGCGCTCGGGAGGGGGTGACGATTGAGTCCACGGTCTACCCGCTGGTGATCCGCGCCGGCGGTGGCTCCGCCCGGGACTCATTGTCAGTGCTGGACCAGCTGCTGGCCGGGGCCGGGGCCGGCGGCATCACTTACGTTCGGGCGGTGGCGCTGCTCGGTGTCACCGACGTCGCACTGATCGACGACATGGTCTGCGCGCTAGCTGCCCAGGACGGGGCGACGGTGTTCGCCACCATCGACCGGCTGGTCGAAGCGGGACACGATCCCCGGCGCTTCGTCTCCGACCTCCTGCAGCGCTTCCGTGACCTGGTGCTGTTGCGGGTTGCTCCAGAGCAGGCCTGCCGCGGTCTGGTCGATGCTCCTGAGGATCAGCTCAGCACGATGACTGCCCAGGCCGGTGCGCTGGGCGCGGCCAGTCTTACCCGGTTCGCCGAGATCACGCACCACGGGCTCGGCGAGATGCGGGGGGCCACCGCCCCCCGGCTGTTGCTGGAACTGCTGTGCGCCCGGATGCTGCTGCCGACTGTCGCCGAGGGAGACGGCGCGGTGTTGCACCGGCTGGAACGGCTGGAGCGGCGGCTCACCACCGCCCAGCCAGCCATCGCCCAGCCGGATGGTGTTGCGGAGCGTTCACCAGGCTCAGCCGAGATCGCCGATCCCACGTCGACTCCGCTCGTCCGGCGCCCGGAACCGCCCAGCCGTGCCGCCCGACCCGCCCAACCGTCGTTTGCGGGGCCGCCGATTGCCGAATCGCCGGTTGCCGAGTTGCTGGTTGTCGAGTCGCTGGGGCAACCGGTTGCTCAACCGCCAGTACTGGAAGCAAAGCCTGCGCCTGATCAGTGTGATGCAGCCGCGGTGCGACGGGTGTGGCAAGCCCTGCTGGATGCGGTGCGCGAGCAGAGCCGGGCCACCCAGGCCCTGTTCAGCAACTCGACCGCGAGCGCAGTGGAAGGCAACACCCTTGTCCTAACCCTGCCTACCGCCCCGCTGGCCCGCCGGCTGGGTGAGGAGCGCAATGTCGAAATGATCAAGCGGGCGCTGCACACCGTCCTGGGTGTTGACTGGCAGGTGCGGTGTGAGCACGCCAGTGGCGAGGCCGGTCCCAGTGGCGCCCACCAGCCACCGGGCGTTCCTGAGCGCGCGCAACGCTCACCAGAGCGTCCCGTCTACCGTCGTCCGCCGCCCCCGGACGATGATATTCCGCCGCCCCCGGAACCTCCAGATTCTGACGCCTCTGGCGCAGCGGCGTTGCCTCAGGCTTCGGTCGATCACGGTGCGGCGATGCCCGCCGAGTCCGCCGGTATGCGCGCAGAGCATTCCAGCCGTCCCGAGGAAGTTGCCCTGGAGTTACTCGCCGAGCAACTCGGCGCCCGGCGCATTGACTCGTGAGTGCGTAACAGTGTCATGACACTGTTACGCACTCACGAGTGCCACCACGGGCGCAGTGGCACGTGCGCGTTGCCGGTGTCGTCGGGGCGTACCGCCAGCATCTGGTGCAGCTGGATCCCGTTGCGCTGGAAGGCCAGCCGCGACGACGCCATGTACAGGCCCCACACTCGGGCAGTGGGCTCGCCTACCTCGGCTATGCACTCGTCCCAGTGGGCGGCAAGGTTGGCGCACCATTGCTGCAGCGTCAGCGCGTAGTGCTCCCGCAGGTTCTCCACGTGGCGCAGCTCGAAGCCGGCGTCCTGCACCGCAGTAATGATCTTACCGGCGCCGGCAAGCTCCCCGTCGGGGAACACATAGCGGTCGGTGAACGCATCGGGCTGGGCCCGGCGCCGGTTGTCCGGTTGGGTGATGCAGTGGTTGAGCAGCCGCCCCCCGGGGCGCAGTTTGGCGAGCAGCAGCGCAAAGTACGCAGGGTAGGTGTGCACCCCGACATGCTCAGTGAGCCCGATGGAGCTTACGGCGTCGTAGTCGCGGCCGGGGGAGTCCCGATAGTCCAGATGGCGCACTTCGGCCAGCCCACCGAGGCCCTCCCGGAGGATCGCCTGCTGCGCCCAGTGGGCCTGCTCCGCGGACAGTGTGACGCCCAGCGCGCGGACTCCGTGGCGGGCGGCGTAGCGCACCATGCCACCCCAGCCGCAGCCGACGTCGAGCAGCCGCATCCCGGCCCGCAGTCCCAGCTTGTCGGCGATCAGCTCGTGTTTGCGCTCCTGGGCCTGTTCCAAGCTCATCTCCGGATGCTCGAAGACCGCGCAGGTGTAGGCCATGGAAGGGCCGAGTACCAGCTCGTAGAAGCGGTTGGAGACGTCGTAATGATGGTGCACTGCCGCGGAGTCGCGGTGTCGGGAATGCGCCAGCCCTTCGAGCGTGCGGCGCCACCGGGGCCGCGACTCCTGCGGTGGCGGCGGTACCGGCCGCAGCAGCTCCCAGCCCAGCGAGCGGGTGATCAGCGCCACCTCGGCCACGGTCGGGCGCCGGAAGCGCAGCTCGTAGGCCATCACCCGCATCGCCTGGTATGGGTCCCCCGGGTGCACCCCCTCGACGAGCAGGTCACCGGCGATGTAGGCCCGTGCCATGCCGAGATCGCCCGGTGCAGTGAACAGGTAGGTGGCGCCGCGTGGAGTGGCTAGGTGCACGCTGATCTGGGCGTCGGGTGGACCGGTGGCGCTGCCGTCATAGGCGGTGAACCGGACTGGGAACCGGCCATCGGTGAGCAGCTCCACAATCCCCGCCAGCGACAGCAGCTCCCCGTTCGCCGGAGTCGTCGCCGGGGTAGGGCGCCGAAAAGTCGTCATCGACGTCGCACCGCCTTCGCGTAGAGGTCCAGGAGTCGCTGGTCCGGGTCGTAGCGTTGTTTGAGGGCCGCATAGTGCTGGCCGCCGTAACGGGCCTCGAACTCTTCTCGAGAGTAGAAGGATTCCGAGTACAGCGACTTGTGCCCGCCCACCACGTCAACCTGGTGCTCGATGGCTCGGTTGGTGTCACTGCCGGTGCCGCCGGGGGCGACTGGCACGCTGGACCAGAAGCCGACGTTGACGTAGGCCCGGCCGGGTTCCAGCGGATATAGCGGCCAGGTGCGCTCGCCGCGCAGCCGCAACGGGCACAGCCACACCGGCTCGATGCCGACCTGCTCGACGAACCAGTGCAGGAACTCCGCGGTGCGCTCGAGCGGGATCTCGACGTCCTGGATCACGCGTTCCCGGCGTGGGCGGCCGCGCCATACCTCCCAGCGGTTCTCCAAGTCGAAACGGTTCGCCAGCGCCACGATTTTCCAGTACACGTCGCTGCGGCGCAGCCGGGCCGGCCAAAGCTGCCGGATCACCGGATGCTGGACCCCGAAGGCGCCCGAGCACCAGAACCAGTCGGTGTCCCAGCGCCACAGGTAGTCGTGGGTGCTCAGGACGTCGCGGTGGCGCTGCTGGATCGAGCGGTAGTAGATCTGTGTTCCGGTGTAGTCGCTGGCCGTCCCGTGATGGTCGGTGCGAGTGCCCAAGGTCAGGTAGGACTCGGTGCGGGAGAACAGCACGCCATCGAGGTAGTCGACGTCCTCGCCGTCCCATTCCTGAGTCGCCATGATCTGCGCCACGGCGGCGCACAGCTCGTCCAGGTCGTCGAACTGCACGTGTCGCAGCGCGACGTGGGAGCGCACCGGCTCCAGCTCGATCCGCAACCGGGTGGCGTAACCCAGGGTGCCGTACGAGTTGGGGAAGCCGGCGAACAACTCGTCACCCGGCGTGGTGGTGACGAGCTCGCCGGCGCCGGTGAGCACGTCGAGCTCCAGGACCGACTCATGCGGCAGGCCGTGCCGGAATGACGCCGACTCGATGCCCAGCCCGCTCACCGCGCCGCCCAGAGTGATCGTCTTGAGCTGCGGGACGACCAGCGGGGTCAGCCCATGCGGCAACGTCGCGGCGACCAGATTCTCGTAGCTGCACATGCCTGCGACGTCCGCGGTGCGGCTGGTCGGGTCCACCTGCAGTACCCCAGTCAGCCCGGAGACGTCCAGGCCGGGGCCAGCCGCGGGGCGTGACCGGAACAGGTTTGATGTCGGCTTGGCCAGCCGCACCGGCGACCCCGCTGGGATCGCTCGGTAACTGGCTTCCAGCCGCTGCACCGCAGCATGATGGCTGCGCTGTGCCCCGGTGAGCTGCACGTGCTCTACGGTACGACCAAACCCAGCTCGAACGCACCGGTTTCGCTGGCCTCGTCCCCGTGACGATGACGTACCCCGTGAGCGAGCTACGTTGGGAGAGCAGCTATTTTGAGCTACCCGGGCCCGTACTTTACCCAGGCCCGGACTCGACGAGAGGAGCCGTGGTGCAACCCGGTGGAGCGCCTGACATGCAGATGATCCTGCAACAGGCTCAGAAGATGCAGCAACAGCTGATGAGTGCGCAGGCCGAGCTCGCCGAGGCGGAGGTCACCGGGCAGGCTGGTGGTAACTTGGTCGTGGTCACGCTGGCTGGCTCCGGGGAGGTCCGCAGTGTGACGATCGACCCTAAGGTGGTCGACCCCGATGACGTGGAGACCCTGCAGGACCTTGTCGTGGGGGCGATGGATGATGCACACCACGCGCTGCAGGAGCTCACGCAGCAGAAGATGGGTCCGTTGGCCAGCGCGCTCGGTGGATCCGGCGGAGGTCTCGGCCTGCCCGGCATGTGACCACCGCCGAGAGGCGGCATGATGGCTGCCGTGTACGAAGGAGTCGTCCAGGACCTCATTGATGAGTTGGGGCGGTTACCTGGCGTCGGGCCCAAAAGTGCCCAGCGAATGGCCTTCTACCTGCTGGCCGCCGATCCAGCTGACGTTACCAGGCTGCAGGAAGCCTTGGGACGGGTGAAGGATGGGGTGGTCTTCTGTGCGGTTTGTGGCACTGTTTCGGAGAAACAGACCTGTCGGATCTGTGCAGACCCCCGCCGCGATCCCCGCGTGGTGTGTGTAGTCGAGGAACCCAAGGACGTGCTTGCGGTGGAGCGCACTCGCGAGTTCACCGGTCGGTACCACGTGCTGGGCGGAGCGTTGGATCCACTGTCCGGAGTCGGCCCAGATCAGTTACGGATTCGGGAGCTGCTCACCCGAATCGGTGGCGACGAGATCACTGAGGTGATCATCGCGACGGATCCCAATACTGAGGGTGAGGCCACCGCGACGTATCTGGCGCGGATGCTCCGGGATTTTCCCCGTCTGGCAGTGACTCGGCTCGCTTCTGGCCTGCCGATGGGCGGGGACCTGGAGTTCGCCGACGAGCTCACTCTGGGTCGTGCGCTGTCCGGCCGCCGCCCTGTCTAACAACCTGTGAACTGTCACATGGATGCTTGTGGCACTCGCGTGCGGCTTGCGAGCGACCACAAGCACCCATGTGGCCCCCAAACATCCTCCGGTTATCATCCGGGGGGTCGCTGTAGCGTGCACCACCCAAGAAGTTCATGCAATTGCATGGTGAGATCTCATGGGGTGATTCACCGGAGAAGAGTAACGTGTCGCTTCTCGGATCCCGCGGGTAGTCGGACATCCTGCTCAAACGGGCGATATAGGGCGGAGGCGCATGATGTCCCCACCGCGTGGACCAGTGGTGCCGCGGCGCCGGCTTGGCGCCGAGCTTCGCGCTCTGCGCGAGCAGGCTGGGCTCACCATCGACGAGGTCGCCAAGGGACTCGAGTGTTCGGTCTCCAAGGTCAGCCGGCTGGAGACCGGCCAGGGCATCCCGTATCTCCGTGACGTTCGTGATTTGCTCGACCGCTACGGAGTCACCGACCCGGCACATCGGGATCGGTTGATGCGCTGGGTGCGTGAGGGGAACCGTCAGGGTTGGTGGGATGACTTCTCCGATGTGCTCGCTCCGGATCCCGAGGACCCATTGCTGCCCGACAACCTCAGCCGGTACGTCGCGCTGGAGCAGGACGCGAGCAAGGTGTTCATCTTCGAGACCGTTGTCGTGCCCGGTCCGCTCCAAACTGAGGACTACGCCCGAGTGATCTTGAACACATTGTCCACTGCGGACAAGATTGCCACCGACCGCCTCGTTGAGCTCCGGATGCGACGGCAGCGACGGCTCTACGCGGAGGAGGACCCGCTGACCGCTCAGGTCATACTCGACGAAGCGGTGCTGCACCGCACGGTCGGCGGTCGGGACGTGATGCGCGACCAGCTGAAACGGCTGCTCGCCGACGCACAGCGGTCAAACATCACCCTGCAGGTGCTGCCCTTCCGCATCGGTGCGCACCGCGCGGTAGCCGGATCCTTCGTGGTACTGATGTTCGCCGACACCGACGATAACGATCTTGTATACATCGAGGGCCATGTGGGTGACCTTTACCTCGAGAAGGAGCACGATGTGGGGGTCTACAAGCAGATGCTCGACGTGCTGGTAGGTCAATGCCTGAGTGCCGAGCAGTCGGCGGCCCTCATCGTTCAACTCCTGCAGGACATCTAAGGCAAATTCTACGAGGGAGGAACTCCAGTGACCGCTGCGTACCACCCCACGCTGCTGTTCCGCACGAGCAGTCGGTGCAGTAAGGGGGGATGTGTGGAGGTGGCGCCCCTGCCCAACGGCGGGGCCGTTGTGCAGGACAGTAAGAACCGCATATGTGAACCACTCGTGTTCGATGAGCACGAGTGGGCAGACTTCATCATCGGCGTCAAGAACGGCGAATTCGATTTCTGACAGGTTGACTTGTGAGTGCGTAACAGTGTCATGACACTGTTACGCACTCACAAGTGCGCGGCTAGCGCAGCGCGCAGTTCACTGCCGACACCACCGCGTGGAGGGAGGCGGTGACGATAGATCCGGAGACACCGACGCCCCACAGGGCCTGCTCGCTGACCGAGCACTCCACGTAGGCTGCTGCTGAGGCGTTGTCACCGGCCGACATCGCGTGCTCGAAGTAGTCCAGCACCCGGACGTCGAACCCCAGCGCGGCCAGTGCATCCACGAAGGCCGCGATCGGACCGTTGCCCGACCCGGTGATCTGGTGCTCCTCGCCCTCCACCAGCACGTCGGCGTAGATCTCGTCATGACCCTCGCCATCGTCGGACAACCGATGTCGTAGCACCCGCAGCGGAGCGCGCCGGTTCAGGTACTGCTCGGCGAAAATGTCCCAGATTTGCTGCGGTGAGACCTCGCCACCATCGGTGTCGGTGTGCTGTTGGATGATCCGGGAAAACTCGATCTGCAGGCGGCGAGGGAGATCCAGCTGGTGCTCGGCCTTCATCACATAGGCGACACCGCCCTTGCCTGACTGCGAGTTCACCCGGATCACGGCCTCGTAGGTGCGCCCGACGTCCTTGGGGTCGACCGGCAGGTACGGCACCTCCCAGAGGTGCTCGTCCACTGAGACGCCGGCCCGGGAAGCGTCGGCCTCCATTGCCCGCAGTCCTTTGTTGATCGCGTCCTGGTGGCTGCCGGAAAAAGCGGTATAGACCAGGTAACCCCCGTAGGGGTGCCGTTCAGAGACCGGAAGCTGGTTGCAGTACTCCACCGTGCGGCGGATCTCGTCTATATCGGAAAAATCGATTTGGGGGTCGATCCCTTGGCTGAACAGGTTCATTCCCAGCGTCACCAGGCACACGTTGCCGGTGCGTTCCCCGTTGCCGAACAAGCAGCCCTCGATGCGCTGTGCACCGGCCTGGTAGCCCAGCTCAGCGGCGGCCACCGCGGTACCGCGATCATTGTGCGGATGCAGCGAGAGGATCACCGCGCCGCGTTTTTCCAGGTTGCGGTGCATCCACTCGATGGAGTCGGCGTAGACGTTTGGGGTGGCCATCTCCACGGTGGCCGGCAGGTTCAGGATCACCGGCGTGTCCGGGGTGGGCTGCCAGATCCCGGTGACCGCGTTGCACACCTCCGCGGCGTAACTCAGCTCCGTGCCGGTGTAGGACTCCGGCGAGTACTGGAACCGGAAATCGGTGTCCGAGTACTTACCCGCGTAATCCACCAGCAGCTCGGCGGCTGAGGTGGCCATCTTTGTGATCCCCTCGCGTTCCTCCCGAAACACCACCCTGCGCTGTAGGATCGACGTCGAGTTGTAGATGTGCACAATTGCCTTGGGGACACCCTGCAGGGCCTCGAAGGTACGCTCGATCAGCTCGGGCCGGCACTGGGACAGCACCTGAATGCGCACGTCCGCAGGCACCACATCCTGGGTGATGATCTCGCGGACGAAGTCGAAATCGGTTTGGCTGGCCGATGGGAACCCGACCTCGATCTCCTTGTAGCCCATCCGCACCAGTAGCTCGAACATGCGCCGCTTACGAACAGGGCTCATCGGGTCGACCAGGGCCTGGTTGCCATCTCGCAGGTCCACCGCGCACCACAGTGGTGCTTGGCTGATCGTGACGTCGGGCCAGGTGCGGTCCGGTAGGGATACCGGCTCCACGGTCTGGGCAAAGGGTCGGTAGCGGTGCACGGGCATCGAGCTGCCGCGCTGGAGGTTCCATGCGGGGAGTGCGGGGGCTATCGCCTGCTTCGGTGCCATTTTTGGTCTCTCCGGTAGCCGGGATGTCCGACCGGCGGATGCGCGCGGGCTACTCCGCGACGGGGGGCCGGTCGTCGTCAGACCCCGTCGCGGCAGCGAAGCAGGAGGGCGTGCGCCACAGGGTCAACGTAGCTGGGGTCCCCCCGCGCTCCGCAACTGCCTCCCACTATCCGGGAGGCAGTTGCGGAGCGCGGGGCAGGTCCGATGAGCGTTTCTGCACGGTCGGTGTTGCTCGTGGCAGACTTACCGTCATGGGTTCCAGCCGCACGCCGGTCCGCGCGACACGCACCAAGATCACGGCAGTTCTGGCGACTGTGATCCGGATTGTTGGTTGGCTCGCCGCTCTGATCTTGGTGGCGCATATCGTGCTGACGATAGGTGAAGCCAACCCGGCCAACGGCATCACCACGTTCGTGGCGTCCTGGGCTGACCGTCTCGATCTGGGTTTTCGGGATCTGTTCACCCTGACTGATGCCCGGCTGCGCGTCGTCGTCAACTACGGCCTCCCTGCCCTGGTCTGGGTGGTGGCGAGCTACGTGGTGGCAAGTCTGGTGCGGCGCGTCGGCTAATTCGGTCGCGCCTGGCGAACGACCCCCGGCGGCCCCACACCGCCCACCGTGCCGGCCTTGCGGCCGGTCTTGCGCTGTCCCGATTACCTGCTGTGCGACGGGACTGTGCGGTCTCCCCGCTTACTATTCCGGGTGAATGATGCAAATTCCACTCATTAGCGTGAATCAATTACTCGCTGTAGTTTCTGGTCTGACATGACGCGCTACATCGGTACGTTACCGGCGGGGAGCCTAGCGTGGCGGTAACTTTCGGTAACCTCCCGCTGGAGGCTGTGCGGTGGCTGAGTAGCCCTGTTCCGGGCCTCGGGATCGCTGGCCGTGCGTGCGGTGACACCTCTTGCTTCCGGCATTTATGCAGTTCAGCGGTAGTGTGCTAGCCGCAGGAGGGGCCATCTTCGTCGCATCGACGGGCCCGCGAGTGGGGTGCGCGGACGCCTCCACCGGGCTCGAACCGGTCCGATGACGGAACACGTCACTACGCTCTGTCCAACGGTCACCCACTTGCTTTCTTGGTCGACATCCTCCAAGCTGCCGCGTACCTGACAGGAGTAGTTGCCCCGGGGAGGCGGGCTGAGAAAGGAGGCTGTCCCAGCAGCGTCGGCAGTCACGGCGATACACGAGTGTGTTGCCGTAACTCCTCGCCTGGCACGTCTTCCCCTGCACGAAAAACCCTGCACTTAGGAAGCGGTGGTGGAGTTGGCTAGAACGGATGCTCGAGCCAGTGGATCTGGTGGAGCTGGACTGTTCAACGTTATCAGTGTCGTGATTCTTGTCGTCGGTGTCTTGGTCATCGGTATAGCGGCCGCGCTGCTCGCCCGAACCCTGGCGGCGGCGCAGAGCATCGACAAGAAGGCGCAGACCATTGCTGGAAACGGTGCCAACATCAACACCGCGACCGACTCGGTCATCCAGTTGAACCGCACCAACGAGGTTGCCGCCTCGATCTTGCAGAGCGCGAAGCCCCTGCAGGGTCTGTTGACCACGGCAGATGCCACAGCCCGTGACATCGACGGCGTGGCGAAGTCGATCAATGGCACGGCGGGGACCATCAATGGCTCGGCCATCACGATCAACGGCACGGCGACCACGATCAACGGAAGTGCCAGAGACATCAACAACAACGTCGGAACGATCAACGGCACGGCCTTCACGATCAACAGCACCGCGAAGGGCATCGACAACCGGGCCGCAGCGATCCTCGACGTTGCGCAGCGCATCGACGTAGACGCGGCGAATATCAATGATGCCCTGGCCAGGACGGTCGTCATTGCCCGCAACATTAAGGTGGACGCCAGCAACATCATCAACCAGGCGATCAATGCAGAGCTGACGTCACGCTGCATCGACGCCAAGGTGCGTCTCAACCTGCTCAACCCGCCGTCGCCGGCCTGCTAGGAGGATGGAAGATGACAACACAGCAATTCTCCAGAACGTCGGCAACTGCTCCATCTTCGGCTGCCGGTTCCTCGTTCGCCCGATTTTTGTGGATCTTCACCACGCTTGGCCTCATCGTCGTCATCGTCGTCATCGGCTTCCTGATCGGCATCGTCCGGGCTCTTGAGTCGATCGACAACGGGTTGTATGAGGCGTCGAGCTCGGTGGCCGGCGCGACGGGTGACGTCAAGCCGCTGCCCAACTACATCCAGACGATCAACGCCGCGCTGACCGACATCGACACTGCCTTGAAGCCGATCAAGGGTCAGGTGGCCGATGCCACCGCTTCGTTGGTGTCGATCAGGGGTACCGCGCAGACCATTGACGCATCGTTGAAGGACACGTCCGCGTCGCTGGTCAATACCTCTGGCTCGTTGGTTGATACCTCGGGAACACTGGTCGGCGCCTCGCAGTCGGTGGCGGCGATCTCCACCTCGTTGGTGGACACCTCCAACGTGTTGCTGAACATCCTGGGTCTCGCGCAGTCGATTGATGGCACGCTGGAGTCGGTACAGAACGCGGACAGTCGCGGCACCGCCTTGGTTACCCCGCAGGTCAATGACATCAACAAGTCCCTCATCAGTGCCGAGACCGATCTGACCAACATCAACCTTCAGTTGCAGGAGACCAACCGCCACCTGACCAACATCTGCACCTCACCCACGCTGTCCTTGCTGCCGCCGTTCAAGTGCCACCCATAGGAGGTGACTGATGCGACGCTTAACGTCCCAAGCTCTCCCAGGGATCATGCTCGTGATCGTCATCTTCTGGGCGCTTCTTGCGGTGATTTTCTTGACTGGCATCCTGGCCTCGGCTAATCGGATCGAGAGCCGGGTTGGTATCATCAACAGCGAGGTCGGCCCGATCAGTAATAAGCTCAACACGGTCCCGATTCTCACCAAGGTCCAGGACACCGCGAATCAGATCCGTGATGCGGCTGCAAACCTCAGCCCGACGATCGGACGCATTGCTGAGTCGGCCAGCACTATCGACTCCAGCCTCAAGCAGGTCAACGACTCTGTTGGTCCGATCAACAAGTCTGCTAAGTCAATCAACGCTTCGGTTCTGGAGATCAACAAGGCAGTGCAGTCCATCGCGCCGAACCTGGTCACAGTGCTGGGTAACGCGCGGTCGATCAACGGCCACGTGCATTCCATTGATGGGCGGTTGGCAGGCACCCTGGACAATGTCTATGACATCAGGAGTCGAGTCGTTCTCGTCACGGGCCAGGCAGACGACATTAACAATTCTGCCAGGGTTATCAGTGGGGACACTACGTTCATCAAGAACATAGTGGGCACTGCTGGATTCATTGGTACGGTGAACGGCAATGCATACGCGATCGAGACCTCCCCGATTCTGCTGAGGTCTGGTAATGCGGGTGTGCTGCGAGAGATGGCGGCTGCCTCTGCTCGGCAGGATCCCGTTGCTGCTCAGGCTGGAATTCCGACGCTGGACTTGCTGCCACAGATTTCAGCGCTCGGATTGCCGGAGCTGCCGGCGTTGCCGACCCCGCAGCTGCAGTCACTGCTGGGTAACCTGCTGCAAGCGCTGCCACCTGCGTTGGGTGACACCGGCGACTTGCTCACGCAGGTGGTTGCTGGATCGAAGTAGTGTTCGTAGTTTCCTGAGTTTCTTAGCGGGGTGGCGCCGACCTGATCAGGTCGGCGC
>JBOHFG010000389.1:0-1646 GCA_050699575.1 Pseudonocardiaceae bacterium | reverse complement strand
CTGCGGGGTTTCGCTGACGCCGCGGTACTGAATGCGCTGGCCAGCCAGTTCGTGCAGCGCGAGCTCGCCGCCGGGAACACGCTGGTAGAGGCCGGTCAATCGGCCGATCAGCTGATCCTCATTGCTCATGGCAAGGTCAACAAGATCGGCCCGGGAAAGTACGGCGAGCCGGTGAGACTGGATGTGCTGGCCGACGGCGACTACATCGGTGACCAGGAATGGGTGAGCTCCCGGGAAACCTGGGGTTTCACCGTCACCGCGGTGACCCCGTGCACGGTGCTGGCGGTGACCCGGCAGGCGCTGGAGGAGATCACCGACCGCTCCGCGGCGCTGCGGGCCCACCGCGAGGGGTTCCGGGCCCAGATCCACCAGCCGCAGAACAAACATGGTGAAGCCCACGTCGAGCTGACCGCGGGCCATACGGGCGAGCACGAGCTGGCGGGCACGTTCGTCGACTACGAGATCTCGCCCCGCGAGTACGAGCTGAGCGTGGCACAGACCGTGTTGCGGGTGCACTCTCGGGTCGCGGACCTGTACAACAACCCGATGGACCAGATCGAGGAGCAACTCCGGCTGACCATCGAGGAACTGCGGGAACGCCAGGAACACGAATTGATCAACAATCGCGACTTCGGGCTCCTGCACAACGCCGACCTCACGCAGCGCATCAACACCCGGACCGGCCCCCCCACTCCTGATGACCTCGACGAGCTGCTCAGCCGCCGGCGGAAGTCGAGGTTCTTCCTGGCCCATCCCCGCACCATCGCCGCGTTCGGCCGGGAATGTCACCGCCGGGGTGTCCACCCGCAGAGCGTCGATCTGGACGGCCACCAGCTGCCGGCCTGGCGCGGTGTGCCGATCCTGCCCTGCGACAAGATCCCGATCACCCAGACACGTACCAGCTCCATCCTGGCGCTCCGGACCGGCGTGAGGGATCATGGGATGGTCGGCCTGCACCAGACCGGTATTCCCGATGAGGTCCAGCCCGGGCTCAACGTCCGCTTCATGGGCATCAACGACAAGGCGATCATCTCTTACCTGGTCAGCGCCTACTACTCTGCGGCGGTCCTCGTCCACGACGCGCTCGGCATCCTCGAGAACGTCGAAATCGGCCGCTAGGGAAGGTGCCGTCGATCATGACCCCCCTTGATGTGCAGACCGAAGGCCGATCTCCGCGCGAGGTACTCACGTGGAGCCGCAGCACCGTCGAGCCCGCCCTGCGCGCGGCCATTGACGCGCTGCCGCCCTCAATGCGTCGCATCGCCGGTTACCATTTCGGCTGGTGGAACGAACAGGGCCAGCTGGAACACACCACTGGTGGCAAAGCGATCCGGCCCACGCTGGTCCTGCTGAGCGCTCAGGCCGCCGGCGGTGCACCGGACGCGGCGGTGCCGGCCGCGGTTGCAGTGGAGCTGGTGCACAACTTCTCCCTGCTGCACGACGATGTGATGGACGGCGACGTCACCCGCCGGCACCGGCCCACCGCCTGGAGCGTCTTCGGTCGCAATGCGGCGATCCTGGCCGGGGACGCGCTGCTGACGTTGGCCTTGGAGGTGCTCGCCACCAGCGGGCACCCGGCCGCCACGGACGGCATCCAACTGCTCAGTGCCGCAGTGCAGGATCTGGTGGAAGGCCAGAGCGCGGAC
>JBOHFG010000388.1:0-1203 GCA_050699575.1 Pseudonocardiaceae bacterium | reverse complement strand
TGCTTTTTGACCATGCGCTTTTCCCGAACTAAGAAATGATCTTCATCTCTGATGTGGGATGGGAGGCCACTGCCAAGTCGTGGACTGATGACCGGGCTGGGTTGCTGCTTCCGGCCCGGCCCGACAGGACGGTTTTAGGGTGTCGTGGAGCAGTCGGTGATGATGGGGATGCCCAGGTTGACCGGGCTGGTGGGTTGCCGGTCGCGCATCCGGTCCAGGCTGACCAACTTCTGGGCAGCCTCTCTTAGGTTGATCTCCAGCCCCGCGACTTCTCTCCGCCATCCGTTCAGTTTTGCCTCCTGAATGCGGTCTTTCAGGTTGGCGATGATCTCAACCAGGCGCGGCCGGGCGCGGGGGTCCAGCCGAAGACTCGGGCAACGAATGCACGAGTGTTCATGTTTGCAGGTGCTTCCGTAGGGGCGACCGCATTCACCGAGTTCCAGTTTGCGCGCGTGGAAATGCGCCTGGAAGTCGCGCCATTCCTGCTGAGAGGGTTCGCGGTACTCGGCTTCGGGCCGCAGTGCGCGCCGTTTGTTGAGGAAGGCCCGGTAGGAGCGGACGATTTCCTCGTCGAAGACCGCCATGTACGCCTGAGTCGTGCTCAGGTTCTTGTGGCCGAGGAGCCGGGCGACGATGTGGACCGGTAACCCGCTGCTCACGGCATCGGTGGTGAACAACCGCCGAAAATCGTGTGCGGTGTAACGGAGGGGCTGGCCCGCGGCATCGGTGAGGCCGGTGCGGGCCACGGCCTGGGTGAGCCACTTCTGGACGGTGGTGTTGCTGGGGACGTCCCATTTCCAGCCGTTGCGGTGTTGGATCAGGTGCGGCAGCGGCGGGCCGATCACACGTTCATAGGGGTCATAGCGGGTCGTGAGGGGGACGTTGCCACCGGTGTCGGTGCGGAGACGGGTGATGATGGTGGCCAGGACACTGGCCAGTTCCGGACCGACCAGCAGGAGGCGTTCTTCGTTGGCCTTCGAGGGCACGATCTGCAGCATGGGCACGACCTCGCCGGTGTCGGGCAGTTTGTAGGACACCAGCCCGAGGTGGGTGATCTCCATCAGCTCCTCGATCCGGATCCCTTCTCCGGGGCTCGGCCCTGTAGTGGAGGTTCATTCCTCGCGTTTGCGCAGCTCAATGGCTGATTGGGGAATGTTATCGAGCGCAACAGGTGTGGTGCAAGCAACTGTGTCGGTGTGTCAT